>CANKPO010000020.1 GCA_947484535.1 Caulobacteraceae bacterium | reverse complement strand
CCCCTGGGTTGCTTCGGCGCGATGCGCCTCGCAATGACGCGTTCCTACCGCTCCTGACGCGCGTGGAACTCGCGGCGGAAGGTTTCAAACTTGCCCTCGCGGATGGCAGCGCGCATGGCGGCGGTCAGGGCTTGGAAGAAGGCGATATTATGCCAAGACAGGAGCACTTGGCCGAGGATCTCTTCGGCTTTGACCAGGTGGTGCAGATAGGCCTTGGAGTAGGCACTGCTGGCCGGACAGGCGCTGTTCTCATCGAGCGGCGTATCATCTTCGGCAAAGCGGGCATTTTTCAGCGCCAAGGGCCCATCCCAGGTCCAAGCCTGACCATGGCGCCCCGAGCGCGTCGGTAGCACGCAATCAAACATATCGACGCCGCGCGCGACCGCCTCGACCAGATCAATCGGCTTGCCCACCCCCATCAGATAGCGCGGACGATGGATCGGCAAAAGCGGCGCACAGAAGGACAGGGTATCGCACATGGCCTCGTGGCCCTCACCGACGGCCAGCCCGCCAATGGCATAGCCATCAAAGCCGGTCTCAATCAGGCGATCAGACGATTCCCGCCTTAGGGCCTCGAAGGTCGAGCCCTGTTGAATGCCGAACAGGGCCTGGTTTTCGCGCTCGCCAAAGGCGGCCTTTGACCGGGCACCCCACCGGGCCGAGAGCCTCATAGCGGCGGCGGCGCGAGGCTCTTCAGCCGGATAGGACACGCACTCATCGAGTTGCATGATGATGTCCGAACCGATCCGGTCGGCCTGAATCTCAATCGAGCGTTCGGGCGTCAAGATGTGCTTGGAGCCGTCAATATGGCTGCGAAAGGCCACGGCCTCTTCGGTGACTTTCGAGATCCCAGACAGGGACATGACCTGAAAGCCGCCGCTGTCGGTTAGGATCGGACCGGTCCAGCCCATAAATTTGTGCAGGCCACCGAGCCGCTCGAGCCGTTCTGGCCCCGGACGCAGCATCAGGTGATAGGTGTTGCCAAGGATGATGTCAGCGCCGGTCTGGGCCACCTGATCCACCGTCAGCGCCTTAACCGTGCCAGCCGTGCCCACCGGCATGAAGGCTGGCGTGCGGATGTCGCCGCGCGGGGTCTTCAAGACGCCGGTGCGGGCTGCGCCATCGGTGGCGTGAATATCGAAGCTAAACTCTGCCATCAGAAGGCGCGCCATAGCAGGGAACTGTCGCCATAGGAATAGAACCGATAGCCGGTGGCGATGGCGCGCTCATAGGCCTCGCGCATCTGGACTTGCCCGGCAAAGGCGCTGACCAGCATGAACAGGGTCGATTTGGGCAGGTGGAAATTGGTCATCAACCCATCAGCAGCGCGGAACCGGTAGCCCGGGGTAATGAAGATGGCCGTGTCATCGGCAAAGGCGCGGATGGTTCCATCCTCGTCGGTCGCACTTTCCAGCAGGCGAAGGCTGGTCGTGCCGACGCAGATCACCCTCCCGTCCCTAGCGTGAACCTGATTGAGCGCCATAGCGGTCTCTTCGGTCACCACCCCATATTCGGCATGCATCTTGTGATCGGTCAGATCGTCGGTCTTGACCGGCAAGAAGGTCCCTGCCCCGACATGGAGCGTGACAAAGTGTAGGGAAACACCCTTGACCATCAAAAGCGCGAGCAATTCAGGCGTAAAATGAAGGCCCGCCGTGGGGGCTGCGACCGAACCATCTTCGCGGGCGTAGACGGTCTGATAGTCACGCCGGTCGCGCTCATCCTCAGCGCGCTTAGCGGCGATATAGGGCGGCAGCGGCATCAGGCCGATGGCGGCGATGGCGAGGTCGAGCTCAACGCCGGAGCGTTCGAAGGACAGGTTCACCTCCCCACCCTCGCCCTTGGCCTCGACCGTTGCCGTGAGGGTTTGGCCCTCGCCCGCGCGGTCTTCATGCGGGCCAAACACGACCTGATCGCCGATCTTGAGCCGCTTTCCCGGGCGCATGAAGGCGGTCCAGCCGTTCGGGCTGATGCGCTTGTGCAAGGTGGCCTCAACGGCCTGAACATTCTCACCGCGCGTACGGCTGCCAAACAGACGCGCGGGAATGACGCGCGTATCGTTGAAGACCAGCGCGTCACCGGCCTGAAGAAGGTCTGGAAGGTCGATGACCTGATGATCGGCCAGAGCGAGCCCTGGCCGCACCAACAGAAGCCGCGCGCTATGGCGCGGCTCTGCCGGACGCAAGGCTATGGCCTCGTCCGGCAGATGGAAGTCAAAGTCGGAAAGTTTCAAACGTCAGCCGCAACGCGGGCCGTGAGGATCTTGCCGGGACTGCGTGGCGGCTCACCCTTTGGCAGGGCGTCAACATGGTCCATGCCGTCCGACACCACACCCCAAACCGTATATTGGTTGTCGAGGAAGGTGGCGTCATCAAAGCAGATGAAGAACTGGCTGTTGGCCGAATTTGGTGCCGAGGTGCGGGCCATCGAGCAAACGCCGCGCAGATGCGGTTCCTTGCTGAACTCGGCTTGCAGGTTCGGCTTGGACGAGCCGCCGCCGCCGGTGCCCGTAGGATCGCCGCCCTGGGCCATAAAGCCGGGAATGACGCGGTGGAAGACGACGTCATCATAGAAGCCTTCGCGGGCCAATTCCTTGATCCGGGCAACGTGGCCGGGAGCGAGGTCAGGACGCAGGTCGATGGTCACGACGCCGGTCTCAAGCGTCAACAACAGGGTGTTTTCTGGATCGGCAGCCATGGTTTTTCTCGATTAAAAATGAAAGACGGGTCTTCCTAGCGAACCTGGACGGGAAGGTCGATGTCGCAGGCAGAAAAATCAGCACCCTTCTTGGCGCGCAAGGTCTCGACCATGGCCTTGAAGTAGCCACTGCGCACATCCAGCACCTTGATCGAAGGGCGCTCAGCCGCAGGCATGTCGGCTAGCATCTGGACCTTGGTCATGGTGTCAGGGTCAACCACAGGCTCGCCGGTCTTGATCGCTCGCACGATGTTTAGGCCTGATAGGGTCTGGCCATAGGCGGTGTAACGCTTGTCCAGAGATGGAAAGGCTTGGCGCATCAAGAAGAACTGGCTGTTGGCACTGTCAGGATTTTCACCCCGCGCCGCGCCCAAGACCCCGGGACAGAATTGGCCCCAAGCATGGACCTTGCCGTCAGCCGTCATGGCCATCAGGTCGTCGATCTGGGTCATGACCGGAACCGCACCGACAAATCCTGATTGAATGCCGATGGGCTGGCTAATGGGTACAAAGGGGCTTTGCGGTCCGCGACGATAGGTAAATTCAGCCGCGACATCGGGCTTGGTCGAGCCGCCCTCGCCGGTCCCTTGCGGGTCACCCGTCTGGGCCATGAACTCGTCAATCACGCGGTGGAACTTCAGGCCATTATAGAACCCCTCGCGGGTCAGTTCCTTGAACCGCACCACGTGGTTGGGGCCCAATTCTGGCGACAGCTCAACAATGATCCGGCCCTTGGTCGTATCGATTACGACGACATTTTCTGGATCAGGAACGCGCCAATCGCTAGCCGCTGGGCCCTTAGGCGCCGCGGGGGTGGCAACAGCCTTTGCTGCCTTGGCCTTAGGGGCTGCCGCATTGGCGCTCATAGCGGTGCCGAGCAGAAGGCTCAGGGTCAAGGCCGATAGGATCTTCTTCATGCCGTCCTCATTTTATATCTTGGCGCGAGCTGTGGCTTCCCGCCACGGCGTAGAAGCCCAATCTGTAGAGGGGCTATCCCCGAATTGGCGCAATATTGCGGCAAAGCCCCTAGGCGCGGTTGTACTTCTCGAGCAGGATCTTGGCCATGGTCGGGCTTAGGAAGCTGCTAATGTCCCCGCCAAGCTTGGCGATCTCCTTGACCAGACGAGACGCCACAGCCTGATGGCGAGGATCGGCCATGAGGAACACGGTCTCGATCTCGCGATTGAGCTGCTGGTTCATCGCCGTCATCTGAAACTCATATTCAAAGTCAGCGACCGCTCGAAGGCCGCGAACAATCATCTGAGCCCCAACATCCTGCGCAAAGTGCATCAGCAGGCCTTCAAAGGGCCGAACCTCGATCTGGGCATGTTTCGTGAAGGGCTTGGTCTCTTGCAAAACCATGGCGCAGCGCTCTTCGAGCGTGAACAGTGGCCCCTTATCGCCGTTGATCGCCACGCCAATGACCAGCTTGTCGACCAGCTTGACGGCGCGCCCGATAATATCGAGATGGCCGTTGGTCATGGGGTCAAAGGTCCCCGGATAGAGCCCAACACGTTCCATAGAATAGATATCCCCTCAGATTTCCGTTCCGGCGGGACAACTGGCGCGTCCCTTACCGGTGTGTCGACCTAGACCTTAGTGATTAGGGTTCAATGCCATCCTCTGAACCGCTATCGTCGTCACCCTTATCACCTTCAGCCAGCCGCTCAACCGATACGACACGTTCGTCATCTGCGGTTCTGAAAATTGTCACTCCTTGGGTGTTGCGCGCCGCGATACGGATCTCTGCAACGGGGCAACGGATCAATTGGCCCTGATCGGTGACGAGGACAATCTCGTCGCCATCCTCGACCGGGAACGAGGCCACGACCTTGCCGCCGCGCTTGGACAGGTCATGGGCGACCAGACCCTTACCGCCGCGCCCGGTGACGCGATATTCGAAGGACGAACTGCGCTTGCCATAGCCCGTGTCGCTGAGGGTCAGGATGAACTGTTCCTGCGCGCCCAAGGCACTGATCTGCTCGAGGCTGAGGACCGCTTCGCCCTCTTCGGCTCCGCTACCATCGGTCTCTGGCTCATCGACCACGGCCACCTCGGCCTCATCGACGGCTTCACCCGTGACCGCCCGCATAGCCTTGGCATATTTCAGATAGGCCCTCTGTTCGGCCGCGCTGATGCCAAGGTGCAGCAGGATGGCCATCGAGATGACCTCATCGGTCTCCGCCAAACGAATACCGCGCACGCCGGTAGACTCGCGGCCCGCAAAGACGCGCACATCATCGACACCAAAGCGGATGCACTGACCCAAGGCGGTCGTTAGAAGGACGTCGTGGTTGACGGTGCACAGACCCACACCGACAATGCCGTCGCCCGCATCCAGCTTCATCGCGATCTTGCCGTTGCGATTGACCTGCACGAAATCAGACAGACGATTGCGGCGCACATTGCCCGAGCGGGTCGCGAACATCACATCCAACCCATCCCACTGGGCCTCATCCTCGGGCAGCAATAGGATCGAGGTGATGGACTCGTTGGGTTCGAGCGGTAGCAGATTGACAAAGGCCTTGCCGCGCGATGTCGGCAATCCAAGCGGCAAGCGCCAGACCTTGAGCTTATAGACCTTACCCGTCGAGGAGAAGAACAGCACCGGCGCATGGGTCGAGGCGGCAAAGACGCGGGTGACGGCATCTTCTTCTTTGGTTGCCATACCCGAGCGGCCCTTCCCGCCCCGGCGCTGGGTGCGATAGGTGGCCAGAGGCGTGCGCTTAACATAGCCGCCGTGGGTGACGGTGATGACCATGTCCTCGCGCAGGATCAGGTCCTCGTCTTCCATATCCGCATCGCCTTCGACGATGATCGTTCGGCGCGGGATGGCGAAGGCTTCACGCACCTCAACCAGCTCTTCGCGCACAATGGCCATGATCTTGTCGCGTGAGGCGAGGATTTCCAGATAGCCGGCAATGGCTTCGGCCAGACTGCGGGCCTCGCCAAAGATCTCGTCGCGGCCAAGTCCGGTCAGGCGCGACAGGGTCAGGGCGAGGATGGCGCGCGACTGCTCGTCCGTCAGGCGCACAGCCGGGGCACCGTCCGCCAATCCAACCACCAGCGTGCGCGGATCGGCAATCAGCTCGATCAGCGGGTTCATATCGCCCGCAGGCCAGTCCCTCGCCACCAGACGCTCGCGCGCCTCGGCAGGGTCCTTGGACGAGCGGATGATATGGATCACCTCGTCAATATTGGCCACAGCGATGGCCAGACCGACCAAGACGTGACCGCGATCACGGGCTTTGGTCAGTTCGAACTTGGTGCGGCGGACGACAACCTCTTCGCGGAACTCTACGAAACAGTCGATCAGACGCCGCAGGCCCATCTGCTCGGGCCGACCCCGGTCCAACGCCAACATATTGACGCCAAACGAGCTTTGCAGCGGCGTATAGCGATAGAGCTGATTGAGGATGACTTCAGCCGACGCGTCGCGCTTAAGCTCAACAACGACCCGCATGCCCAGACGGTCGCTTTCGTCACGAATATCGGAAATGCCTTCAATACGCTTTTCACGTACCAGATCGGCGATCCGCTCGACCAGATTGGCCTTGTTCACCTGATAGGGAATGGCGGTGATGATGATGGCTTCGCGGTTAGCGCGCGCCTCTTCAACGGTGGCCACACCGCGCATAATGACCGAGCCACGGCCCGTCATCAGGGCTTCGCGTGCACCCGTCCGACCAATGATCTCGCCGCCCGTGGGGAAATCTGGACCAGGCACGATATCGAGTAGCTCATCGAGCGGGATCGCTGGGTTATCAATGACCGCCAGACAGGCATCCACGATTTCGCCCAGATTATGCGGCGGGATATTGGTGGCCATACCGACGGCAATACCGCCCGCGCCATTGACCAGCAGGTTCGGCACCCGCGATGGCAGGACGACAGGCTCGTGTTCTGAGCCGTCATAGTTGGGCTGAAAGTCTACCGTTCCCTTGTCGAGGTCAGCCAGCAGGGCTTCTGCCGTCTTCAGCATCCGCACTTCGGTATAGCGCATGGCCGCGGGCATATCACCGTCAACCGAGCCGAAATTGCCCTGACCATCGATCAGAACCATGCCCATAGAGAAGGGCTGCGCCATACGAACCATGGCGTGATAGACGGCCGTGTCACCGTGCGGGTGATATTTACCGATCACGTCACCGACGATGCGCGCCGATTTGCGATAGGCTCCCGATGGTCCATAGCCCTGCTCATGCATCGAAAAGAGGATGCGACGGTGGACCGGCTTGAGGCCGTCACGCGCGTCGGGCAAGGCGCGGCTGACAATGACGCTCATCGCATAGTCGAGATAGGAGCGCTTTAGCTCATCTTCGATATTGATGGGCGCAATGCCGCCGCGGCGGGTCTCTTCGGGGGAATTGATCGTTTCGTCGGACACTGATTTTCAGAACTTTTCGAATGATGAATCGCTAGACCGATCTTAAGGCGTACAGTTAGCATCCCTAAGCCCACGGCGCAAAAGCAGGAGCCAGAAACATGAAGCTTTTACTAAATTCAGTAGCGGTTTTTTCCTTGATTGGGGTTCCAGCGCTCGCGCAGGTGCATGATCATGCCTCAATGACCACTCCGGCAGTCGCCGCAGCAACCGCTGCCCCCACGGCTATGACCACCCCCATCAAGATGGCTGATGGCACGAGCATCGGCACGCTAAGCCTGACAGCCGCGCCGTCCGGCGTTCTGTTGCAGGTCGACATCACCAAGGGCTTGACGCCCGGCTGGCACGGCATGCACTTCCATCAGACCGGCGACTGTTCTGATCCAAAATTTATGACCAGCGGTGGCCATATGAACCATGGTGAGAGCAAGAAGCCGCACGGCCTACTCAACCCTGCAGGGCCTGATTATGGCGATATGGTCAATCTCTATGCCGCAGCAGACGGTTCGGCCCACGCGCAGGTCTTTAGCAACGCTGTTCGCTTTGATGCAGGCCCATCGATAGGCGAGCAGGCCCTGCGCGACGCAGATGGCTCAGCCTTGGTCATTCACGCCAGTCCTGACGATCATATGAGCCAGCCGATTGGCGGCGCGGGCGGGCGTATTGCCTGCGCGGTGATTAGGTAGTCTCGAGGCCTTTTTCGCTGGCCTTGGCCAGACGGCGTTCGGACAGGGCCACCAAGGCAACCCCAGCCAAGGTGGCCGCACCGCCCATCGCTACTTGCCATGTGACGATCTCGCCCATGAATAGGACGCTGATCACCGCAGACACCAGAGGGGTCATCAAGAAATAGGGCATGATCCGGCCTGGTTCGCGCCGCTGAACCAGCCAGAACATCATCGCGGTTGCGCCCACGGTCGACAGGACCGCTGCCCAAATGACGCAGACCCAAACCATCATCGGCGCCGCCACAACAGCGGGAACAATGTCCTTTTCAGTGCCAAACGCGACCGCAAACATCAGAGGCGTGGAGAGGAGCGCGGTCATACCCTGCAGCTTTAAGGGCTTAATGCTGGGCACTTGACGCACAAGGATGGTTCCCAACGCCCAACAGATACTGGCTGCGACCCCGACCAATATGCCCGGAATGTCCCCTTGGGTTCCAGGCGACAGGGTCATCCACGCAATCCCACCGAAGGCGACGATAAGCCCAATAAGCTGAAGCCCGACCATGGCTTCACCCAAGATCAACCAGGCAAAGAGCGCCGTAAAGGGCACCCAAAGCTGAAGGGAAACGATGAAGGCGCTTAACGAACTAACCATCGAAAAGCCGAGATAGATGAGCCCCGCATTGAGGGGGCCAATCATAAGCAAGATGATAAGGAGCCGCTTGGGATCGGGAAAGGGTGGCCTGATGAACGGAAACAGAAACAGCAGGGCCACTGCGAACCTTGCCCCGCCCATAAAGATGGGCGGGACATGATCGGTCATATATTTGGCTGCGATATTGTTGATGCCCCAGACCAGAACGATGCCGACAATCGCGGCCCATTCAAGGGGCAGCAGGGGTGAGCCTGCCGCAGGTTTTAACACTCAGACGGCTCCTAGAACGGGATTTCGTCGTCCAGATCAGCCGAGAAGCTCTCGCGCGGGCCAGAGGGCTGAGCCGCACGTCCCGATGGGGCATAGCCGCCACCGCTGGAATAGCCTTCATCGCGATCATCCGCGCCTGCACTGCCGCCGGCCTTGCCATCAAGCATGGTCAGTTCACCGCGATATTTCTGCAGGATGATTTCGGTCGAGAACTTTTCAGCACCCGACTGGTCTGTCCATTTGCGGGTCTGGAGCGAGCCCTCAAGATAGACCTTGGCACCCTTGCGCAAAAAATTCTCGGCGACCTTGACCAGATTGTCGTTGAAGATCACCACGCGGTGCCACTCGGTCTTTTCCTTGCGCTCGCCCGAAGCCTTATCGCGCCAGGTTTCCGACGTTGCGACTGTCAGATTGGCCACGCGATCACCGGAATTGAGGGTGCGGATTTCGGGATCCTTACCCAGATTACCGACCAGAGTGACCTTGTTAACACTTCCCGCCATGGGGACCCCCGCTTATGTGGCTGCTCCGTTGCAGCGCCTGGTAGATGTTCTTGTTCCGTTCACAGTGACTCGAAACAGAACCTATTGCAATGGCATCTCGCCAATCTTGGCCAATCGTCCATCACCGGTCCGAACCAGAACCAAATAGCGATTCCCCTTGTAGGTGCGAGCCGTAAAAACACCTTCCGGCTGGAGGAACAGGTAATTTCCCTGATAGGCCCCGAGCATAAACCTCTGCTGCGAGCCTAAGGCCTTGAACTTTAATCGCATATCCTCGAGGCGTGCAGCACAGGCCTCGATGGACGGCTGGTTCTTGGCAAGATCATTGAACTTGATGGTGCCGTCGGACATTGGAACGGCGTGCCAGCAGGCCCCGCGCTCGAGCGGCGCGTCGATCTGCTTGGTGCAGCCCGACAGCAACAATCCAATCACCGAGGCCATGAGTGCAGACGCAATGAGGTGAGCATGTTTCATCGTTGAACGACCATTCCTCGCCAATAGCTTTGGGACCGTCCGGGACAATCGCCCCTTAAGGCAGGTGACATCCTGGCATGGTTTGCTCAACCAGAATGGCAAAACTCTTATTGTCCACCGACTGCTCGATCTTACCGGGCACCAGACGAAGGGTTTGGGTTCCCCATCGGCCATAGCTCGCTGATCCATCTTTCTCGCACTTACCGTCGAAGAGGGTTCGTGCGCAGCTATTCAGTTCGAGATCATCGCCAACCTTGCGCCATTCGCCATTAGCAAATCGCATACAGGCCGCGACCGCAGGCCTTGTGACATCGCCAGCCTCAGCCGCCTTGGGCTCAACAGGCGGGCCCAGAACCGTATCTTCGATCTGGTCCTTAATCTGATCCGGTGCGAGCGGCGTAACCACCACCCCTGCCCCATCGGCGGCCGCCAAGGCCCCATTGGCATCAAGACCAACATCTAGCCCTTGGGTGGAGACACCGTTTTTCTTGGCGCATTGGACCAGGCTGGCCATACCGACGAACTGACCGCGAACAAAACAGCGCAGTTGCCGCCCATTGGCTGAAGGGGCCTCATCGACCGAGCCCATTTCAACCACCAACCCCCCGTTGGAGGCAGGAGGCGGACTGTTGGAACCATGGTCGCGCATCATAATGAACAGACCGATCCCGAGACCTGCGAGCAACGCAAGTCCAGCACCGATGGCCAAAACGACTCGGGGATTTCGAACAGATCTCATGACAGATCGCTACGCTGTCAGAGCGCAGTATTCAAGTCGCTAAGGCAACCTTATCCGCCGCCGGTCAAGCGATTGAGGCCGGCCTGATAGTTGGCCATCTGCTTGGTCAAATAGGCCGGTACCGCAGTTTGCGCCTTCTGGACCTTCGCTTCCTTAGCGGCTTGAGCGGCCGCTTCGGTCGGGTTCAAGCCCGTCGCGATGGCTCTATAAGCCGTGCGGACGGTCGACATGGCGGTTTGAATATCTTCTGTCGTGAGCTTGATCGCTTCTGGCGTATCAATCTTCAGGTCACGATCAAGTTTCAAGCCGTAGGTATATTGATTGACGGTCTTGTCGTAGGCGAAGCTACGGATCTGTCCCTCAGCAAGACCAAGCCCCTCAAGCGCATCCTTGCCCGACGGGCCGGCCAACAGCTCGACACTGCTGCGGCTGCTGGCATAGGTGATGGAGAGCTTATCCACACCCAGCGCACTGGACACAGAGACCTTGGCCTGACTGCCGAACTTTGACGACAGGCGCTCCTGCAGGGTCTTCATCGTATCGGTCGGCAAGATGGTGATGGTGGTGGTGGGACCACCCTCTTGGGT
>CANKPO010000019.1 GCA_947484535.1 Caulobacteraceae bacterium | reverse complement strand
CCCCCTGCACAGGCTCGATCAGGATCGCGGCCGTCGTGGGACCAATAGCGGCCTTGAGCGCCTCATGATCGCCGAAGGGCAGATGGATAAAGCCGGGCAGACGCGGGCCAAAGCCGTCCAGATAGGCCGCATTGCCACCGGCATTGACCGCCGCATAGGTTCGCCCGTGAAAAGCCCCCTCGAAGGTAATGATGTCGATACGCTCAGGCTGACCCTTGGCCGCGTGATATTTGCGCGCCAGCTTCAGGGCCGTCTCGATGGCTTCGGAGCCAGAATTGGTGAAGAACACCACATCGGCAAAGCTCTCCGCCGTCAGCCGGTCGGCCAGCTTTTCCTGTTCAGGGATGCGGAAGATGTTGGAGACGTGCCACAGTTTCTCGGACTGGGTCTTGACCGCCTCGACCAGACGCGGATGGGCGTGACCCAGCGCGTTGGTGGCAATCCCGGCCACGCAGTCCAGATAGGCCTCGCCCTCCGTGCTGATCAATCGTGCGCCTTCGCCTCGTTCGAACGCCAAGGGCGCGCGACCATAAACGCCCATCAGGTGGGCTGTAGGGGACGAGGATGAAGCGGCTGGGCCAGACACGATGAGGCCTCCCAAATGCGAACGTCCCCGGCGATGAACCGAGGACTGGAAGCCTATGGCTTGTCGCGATGGAACGGCCCTCTGTCAATGTCAGGACTGTCGCAAAGGCCTAATTCGGTCGCGATTGTCGCCTTGAAGCGACAAAATCGCCGCAACCTAGCTTTTCAGGCGATAGCCGACGGTGAAAAGACGCCAGCAGACGAGGGTCAGCACCACAACAATGGCCGAGGTTACCGCCACGCCCGTGCCAATCGATCCTTCGGCATGACCAATAAACCCATATCGAAATCCATCGATCAGATAGAAGAAGGGGTTGAAGTGCGAGGCCGAGCGGAACGGCTCTGGCAGGCGCTCGACCAGATAGAAGGTCCCTGACAAGAAGGTCATGGGCATGATGATAAAGTTGGTCACGGCGGCCAGATGATCGAACTTTTCCGACCAAAGACCCGCAATAACGCCAACCAAGCCTAAGATAAGTGACGCTGCAACCGCGAAATAGACCACAGCCCACAGATGGACGATATTCCATTGGGCAAAGGGGGTCACTGCAACGGCAGTAACAAAGCCTACAAAGACACCGCGTGTGGCGGCCCCAAGGCCAAAGCCTGCCAAGAGCTCAATCGGCGCCAGGGGCGGGGTCAAGAAGTCCGGGGTCAGGCCCATGATCTTGGCCTGAATCAGGCTGGAGGAGGCATTGGCGAAGGAATTGTTCAAGATCGCCATCATGATCAGGCCCGGCGCCACGAACTGCGCATAGGGCGTGCCATGGATCGGCGGGCTGGCCCCGCGCATCGCAACCACAAAGATCAGCATATAGAGCAGGGTCGTCATGACAGGCGCTGCAACGGTCTGCATGCCCACCTTCCAGAAGCGCCGCACCTCGCGGGCATAGAGGGTGTACATGCCGCGCCAATTGACCCCGTGATAGTCACGGGGGGCAGGCGGGATAACGGTGGAGCGGGCGCTGGGATCGGTCATAGGCTTGGTTTGCCCCGATTGCGCGACTTTCGCAAGTTGCCAGCACATGGGAATTCATCCCCATCAATCTGAGCCCTCTATATGTTGATCCTGTGGACAGACGCACGGGCGCCTATTGTGTCTCTTAATCTTTCGTTTACGATATCTGGTAGTGCAGCTCCTCGCGGGGCAAGGGCGTACACAAGATTTAGACTCAGCGTTCCAAACCCGGCGGGGGTGGGCGAAGCTGACAGGACCCAGGTGGGCGGAGGCAATATGAGCTGGACTGATGAAAGAGTCGAATTGCTGAAGAAACTCTGGCTGGACGGTCTGAGCGCAAGCCAGATCGCCAAGCAATTGGGTGGCGTGACCCGTAATGCCGTCATCGGCAAGGTTCACCGTCTTGGCCTGTCGGGCCGTGCGGCCCCCTCACAACCGGCACGGACCGTGTTCAAGGCCCCTCGCCCTGCCCGGCCAGCCGCCGCAGCGCCCTCGGCTCCCGTGCGCCGCGCCGAGCCTGTGTCGCAACCCACAACCGCCACAGCTCAGGCCCCGACCTATAGCGCCCCGGCGATCTATAATGAAGAGCCCGGCTCAGCCACGGTCCTGACCCTCGGAGCGCACATGTGCAAATGGCCGATTGGTGATCCTGCAACGGAAAGCTTCAGCTTCTGTGGCCGTCGCTCATCCGACGGTCCCTATTGCAGCGAACATGCCCGCGTGGCCTATCAGCCCCAGCAAAAGAAGGTCCGCAACGGCCCGTCTGAACTGGCCCGGTCGCTGCGTCGGTATATTTAGGTTTAGAGGATTTGAGGGTGGTTGGGTGGATTTGATCCCCCTCAGTCTTCCTGATGCTTAGCCAGTCGAAGTCGCAAGCCAGCAAAGCCCGCGTTCCCCGCGAAGGCGGGGGCCCAGAAGTGTCTAGAACGGAACGCCAGTTGGCCCTCATCTGGATCCCCGCCTTCGCGGGGAACTTGGCTTAGCGTAAGGGGATGAATCCCCCTACCCCGGCTTCGCCCCTACTTCCCCCAGAGGGGGAAGATTTAACGCCCAAGATCTTCCCCCTCTGGGGGAAGTGGCGGGAAGCGCCGAAGGGGGCCTTGTTTGCTTTTCCCGTTTTCCTCGCGAGGGCGGGTGCGTAAGGGGATGAAGCCCCCCTACCCCGGCCTTGCCAGTACTTCCCCCAGAGGGGGAAGATTTAGAGGGCTGTTAGCTGTCAATGTCTAACGCATAGCCCGCCGAGCGAACGGTGCGAATTGGATCGATTTCGGTGTCGAGATTGAGCGCCTTGCGTAGGCGCCCGACATGGACGTCAACGGTTCTGGCCTCGACATAGACGTCCGAGCCCCAAACCGCATCGAGCAGTTGTTCGCGGCTAAAGACGCGGCCAGGATGCTGCATAAAATAGTCTAGCAGACGAAACTCGGTCGGGCCGAGGTGGATTTCGCGGCCTTCGCGCTTCACCCGGTGGGAGACGCGGTCGATGGTCAGGTCGCCTTGGCGTGTGCGATCTTCGGCAAGGCCAGGCCGGATACGGCGCAGCACCGCCCTGATCCGCGCGGTCAGTTCGACCATCGAAAAGGGCTTCACAATATAGTCGTCAGCGCCGGTATCGAGACCGCGGATCCGATCGGTCTCTTCACCGCGTGCGGTCAGCATGATGATCGGCACATTGCGGGTCTCGGCCCGTCCACGCAGACGCCGGCAGACCTCAATCCCAGACACTTTCGGCAACATCCAGTCGAGCACGATCAGGTCTGGAAGTTGCTCATCAATCTGGGTCAGAGCCTCTTCGCCGTCAGCGGCCAAAGAGACCCGATAACCCTCTTTTTCGAGGTTATAATGCAGCAAGGTCGCCAGGGCGTCTTCGTCTTCGACTACCAGAACATAGGGGGTCAAGGCCATAATTCCTTTAATCTACGAGCAGTTAGGCTTCGATATCGCTGTGCTTCGGGCGATGGGTGATCATGTCTTCACCGGTCAGCTCGAAATGGATGATCTCAGCAATGTTGGTCGCGTGGTCGCCGATCCGTTCCAAGTTCTTGGCCACAAACAGCAGATGGGCGCAGGAGGTGATCGTGCGCGGATCGGCCATCATGTAGGTCAAAAGCTCGCGGAACAGGCTGTTATAGTGCTCATCCACCTCCTCATCGCGCCACCAGACGCCGACGGCGCGGTTGACGTTGGACGAGGTATAGGCGTCCAGAACATCCTTCAAACGCCCGGTCACCAGATGACCCATGCGCTCAATCGAGCGGGTCAGGGGTGTCATGGGTTCGGCCTCAGAGACCACCAGAGCGCGCTTGGCAATGTTCTTGGCCAGATCACCACAGCGTTCCAGATTGGAGGAGATCTTCATCGCCGCCACGGTCCGGCGCAGGTCCTGAGCCACGGGTTGGCGAAGGGCGATCAGCTTGATGGCCTTGCGCTCAATATCGATCTGCATCTGATCGAGCTTATCATCATGGGCGATGATGTTCTGGGCCAGATTCACATCCCGGCGCGCGATGCAGGAGATGGAATCCACCACCTGGGCTTCCGCCAGCCCGCCCATCCGTGCGACTTCCGCCGTCAGATGGTTCAGTTCATCGCCATAGGCTTTAACAGTATGTTGGGTCATGGCAGGGGCTCCTAGCCGAAGCGACCGGTGATGTAGTCTTGCGTGCGGCTGTCACGCGGATTGGTGAACATCTCATCTGTAGCACCGCTCTCGACCAGACGCCCCATATGGAAGAAGGCCGTCCGCTGAGAGACACGCGCGGCTTGAGCCATGGAGTGAGTGACGATGACGATACAGAACTGCTCGCGCAATTCGTCGATCAGTTCTTCGATCTTGGCGGTCGCGATAGGGTCGAGCGCCGAGCAGGGCTCGTCCATCAAGATCACTTCGGGACCCACGGCAATGGCGCGGGCGATGACCAGACGCTGCTGCTGACCACCCGACAGACCGGTGCCAGGCTGCATCAGGCGGTCGGAGACCTCGTCCCACAGACCCGCACGGCGCAAAGAGCTTTCGACAATGGCATCAAGCTCGTCCTTGCCCGTGGCCAGACCATGGATACGAGGGCCATAGGCCACATTCTCATAGATCGACTTGGGGAAGGGGTTTGGCTTTTGGAACACCATGCCAACGCGGGCGCGCAGGACCACCGGATCGATGGACTTGTCGTTGACGTCCTCACCATCCATCTCAATCGAGCCCGTAACCCGGCAGATGGGTATGGTGTCGTTCATCCGGTTCATGCAGCGCAGAAAGGTCGACTTTCCACAGCCGGACGGGCCAATGAACGAGGTCACAGACTTTTCAGCAATATCAATGGCGACGTCAAACAGCGCCTGTTTCTCGCCATAAAAGACATTGATGTCCCGGGCCCGGATCTTGATCGAAGGGCCTGACGGTACGGCGGGGGCCGCTTGTTCGCCTGGGGCAGAAGCGGCCTCGTGGCTGGCTGAATCGTCTCGGTTCATGGGCATGACAGATCTCGAAAAGGAGGAGCCGTTGGGGGTCATAGCGGCTACCACCGCCGCTCAAACCGGCGGCGCACAATAATCGCCACCGCATTCATAAGGATCATAAAGACCAGCAGGACCATGATGGCCGCCGCTGTCCGCTCGTGGAAAGCCCGCTCAGACGCATTCTCCCAGATAAAGACCTGCACCGGCAGAACAGTCGCAGCCTGATCAAAGCCCGTCGGCACGCCCGGAACGAACGAGACCATGCCGATCATCAAGAGGGGCGCGGTTTCACCCAAGGCATGGGCCAGCGCCAAGATCGAGCCGGTCATCACACCGGGCATCGCCAAGGGCAGAACATGGTGAAACACCGCTTGGGTTCGCGAGGCACCGACACCGAAGGCGGCTTCCCGGATCGAGGGCGGCACGGCCTTCAAGGAAGAGCGGGTCGCAATAATGACGGTAGGCAGCGCCATCAGGGCCAGGACCAGACCGCCCAGCAAGGGCGAGGACCTCGGAACACCCAAGGTATTGATAAACAGTCCCAAACCCAGCAGGCCGTAAACAATCGAGGGCACCGCAGCCAGATTGTTGATGTTGACCTCAATCACATCGGTCCACCGGTTCTTGGGCGCAAACTCTTCGAGATAGACCGCCGCCATCACGCCGATGGGAACGGCCAAGAAGGCGGTGACCAAAAGCATCATGGCTGAGCCAACCACAGCCCCCAACACCCCCGCCTGTTCAGGCTCTGTGGAGTCGGACTTGGTGAAGAAGCCGATATTGAAGCCGGTCGTGATCACCCCAGAGGACTTTAGGGCATCGAGCCAATCGAGCTGCTGATTGGTCAAGGTCCGCTCTTCTTCAGGAGAGGCGCGTTTGATCTCGCCCTTGAAATAGAGATCAGCATTGGCCCGCAGGGGACCCGATACGGTGACCGTCTTGCCGATCAGACTGGCGTCCGCCTTGATCATATTGAGCAGTTGGAAGCCAAAATCTGGTGACATCAGGTCCTTGATGGCTTCCGACTTGGAGCCGTAATCATCATCCTTTTCACCAAGCTTGGCGAGGACCGCATCGGCGACCATCAGGTCATAGTTGACGCCTTCCAGCTCGGTCTGATCAATCCGCGCCGGATCGAGCGGAACCTGCACCGAGATCGAGTGAACGACAAAGGTCGAGGCGCCCTGGGTGACGATGCGACCAAGGAGGAGGACCAAGAACCCGAGGGCAATGGCGATTGCCAACTGACCATAGAGCTTGAACCGGCGCTCTGAGGCGTGCCGGATCTTGAGGCGGCTCTCGACAGCGGCGCGGATGTCCCGCGCGCGATCAGAGGCTGTGGTCGTGGTGAGGGGGAGGTCAGTCATACTGTTCCCGATATTTCTGGACGATACGCAGGGCGACGATGTTCAGCACCAAGGTCACGGCGAAAAGGGTCAGACCAAGGCCAAAGGCCGCCAAGGTCTTGGGACTGTCAAACTCTTGGTCCCCGGTCAGCAGGGTGACGATCTGCACCGTCACGGTCGTGACCGTCTCCAAGGGATTGAGTGTCAACTTGGCCTGTAGGCCAGCGGCCATGGTCACAATCATGGTCTCACCGACGGCGCGGCTGATGGCCAGCAAGAAGGCACCGGCAATACCGGGAAGGGCGGCTGGAAGCACAACCTTCTTGACGGTCTCGGACTTGGTCGCCCCCATGGCATAGCTACCATCACGCAGGGCTTGGGGGACCGAATTGATGATGTCGTCGGACAGGGACGAGACGAAGGGGATCAGCATGATGCCCATCACGAAACCCGCGACCAAAGCCATCTGGTTTTGCACCTGCCCCAGATAGAGCCCCAACTCATTCAGCGGGCCACCGAGGAATAGGCCACCCAAGCTGTTGAACGCCTGGCGGAAGATCGGGCCGACGGTAAGGGCAGCGAAGAAGCCATAGACGACGGTCGGCACGCCTGCGAGAATTTCCAGCAGCGGCTTAAACACGGCCCGCGCCTTGGGACCGGCATATTCCGACAGATAGATGGCTGAGAAGAGGCCCACAGGTCCTGCGACGCACATGGCGATCAGCATGACAAGGAATGTACCCGCAAACAGCGGCAAGGCCCCAAATCCGCCAGACGATCCGACCTGATCGTCGCGCATACCAATCTGCGGACTCCAGTGCGTACCCAGCAAGAAATCGGCCGGTGGTACAGAGCTAAAGAACCTTAGACTCTCCCAGACAAGGGATAGGATAATGCCCAAGGTCGTAATGACCGCCACGATCGAGCAGGCCAATAACAGACCATCGACCCAGCCCTCGACGCGGTTACGCGCCCGGAAATCTTTGTTTAGACGCGGAAAGGTCCAGAGGAACCCGGCCAGAACCAAGACGCCCATGAGGGCAAAGGTGCCCTGTCTGAAGGCGTTGGAATAGACGCGGGCCTCGTTGGCCTTCGCCTCCAAGGCCAACTTCACATCTGGCTCATAGATGGCTTCGCTCAGCTGGCGGCCCTCAGCCAAGGCCTGCGCATCTTCGAAGAACAGTTCTTTTTGCTCAGACGACAGCTGTTGCAGAACAGGGGGCTCTGTGGCGGTCAGAAGGCCGTGCTCGAGACGCCCACCGAGCATGATCGAAACAAACAGCAAAAGGGCTGCCGGAACGCCGACCCACAGGGCGACATAGGTCCCGTAATAGCCCGGCAAGGAATGCATCTTGGCCGACGAACCGCCCGCAGACGCCAAAGCCTTACGACGTCCCACGAGGAACGCGACGGTGGATAGGGCGGCCAATATGAGAATTGCGATCCAAGTCAGCATCTATCGACCGTATCCATCTGGCATAGAACCCAGCGCCCCGCCGTGTGAGCGGACGCTTATCTCAGGAGACCGTGCCCGAAAGACACTGCGTCTTTACGACAATATTGTGACGGTTTTTTAACGCAATCAGGGATGAACCCACGACCCTGCCCTAGGCCTCATTGAGCGCGGGCCTGACGGGCGACCAAGGCCTTGGAATGGATCGGGAAATAGACAATGAAGGCTGCGCCCTCACCTTCAAAACTTTCTACCGCCAAACCGCCGCGGTGACGGTTCATAATATGTTTGACGATGGCGAGGCCAAGGCCGGTGCCCGACCGCTCACCGCTCTTCTGGCCCTCGACTCGATAGAACCGCTCAGCCAAGCGCGGCAGATGTTCGCGCCTTATGCCGGGCCCAGAATCATTGATCCGCAAATAGACATAGATCTCTTCGCCGGTCTGGTCTGGCGTCAGCAGGGACAGACGCGAGGCCGACGGCTTCCTCAGCGCCAGCGCGGCATCCCCGCTAACCCCGACGCCGCATTCCACAATGACGCTTCCCGAGACAGAGCCGTCCCGGCCGCGAGAATATTTGACCGCATTGTCGATCAGGTTCTGTACGACCTGTACAATCTGATCGCGGTCACCGACGACCAAAGCCTCACCGCGCGGCGGCATGGCCGTCTGAATTTGCACGCCGGTTTCTGCGCTAAGGGGCGACAGGGCGTCAGTGACGTCGCTAACGGCCTGGGTCAGATCAATACAGCCATCCGGCGCTATATGTTCGTTCAACTCAATACGGCTAAGAGACAAGAGATCATCAATCAACCGCGCCATTCGGTCGGCTTGGGTCGCCATGATGTTCAAGAACCGATCCCGCGCCACAGGGTCTTCCTTGGCATGACCACGCAGCGTCTCGATAAACCCCGTCAAGGACGCCAAGGGGGTACGGAGTTCGTGACTGGCATTGGCTAGGAAATCCGCACGCATCCGCTCATTGCGCCGCGCATCGGTCTCATCACGCATCATCAAGAGCGCCACACGCGATCCATCCGGCCGCACAGGCAAGGGCCGCGTCAAGGCCCGCAGATAGCGATCCTGAGCCCCGCCGGAATCATAGGCCACCTCTCCGGGAATCTCGCCGAACAGGGCCTCGTCCACCGCCTCTAAAATCCTCGGATTACGGATGGCCGTGACCAACAAGGCTCCAGAGCTTTGGATTCGAAAGAACTCGCGGGCCGCACTATTGGCAAAGATGAACCGCCGCCCCGCCAGATCATCCGCCTCTTGCGCCGCAATGACCATCACCGGGTCTGGCAGACTTTCGAGAATTTCAGAAAAGGGCGTTTGCGCCTCTTGAGGCCGAGATTGGACCAAGCGGTCAACCGTGGCCTGATCAAAGCGCCGCTCGCGATAGCCGCGCATAGACAGGTAAAGCGTCAAGCCGCCGACCATCAGGGCGAGCAGCACTGCCGATCCCCTATTGGCCTGCCCTGTAATCGCCAAAAACAGCAAGGCCCCCGCCCCGGCCGATCCTGCCACGACCGCGAGCCACGGAAGGCGCGATCTGCGGATGGGATTGGCATTGGGGGACATGGGTAGCGGGCTTCCGTCGGGGGCTAGGGCAAGGAGCGCAGGGCTCGAATCACGACAACAGGATCACGAGTTCATCTCAATCGCGTGACGATAGTCCATAGGCTGATAGAATTCCTAAAGCCTACGCATTTTTAATCCATATTGATCCGATGGGAATTATCATAAATGGTGAGGTTGACCGGTGATCGGGCCTCGTCGCCTTCACCGATCTGCTCGAACCCAGAGGCCGCCATGTCGATTGCAGATCCCTCCGATCACCCCTCGCGCCGTCAAGCCCTCCTAACGGGCATGGCGCTGAGCCTTCCCCTGATCGGCTCAAACCCGGCAGCGGCGGCGGCACGCAAACCCTTCACCCTCCTCAATGCCAGCTACGACCCGACGCGAGAGCTCTATAAGGACATCAACGCCGCCTTTGGGGCCTACTGGAAGGGCCGATTAGGCCAAGACCTGACGATCAATCAGAGCCACGGCGGGTCTGGCAAGCAGGCACGGGCCGTGATTGACGGCTTGGAAGCGGATATTGTCACCCTTGCCCTAGCCTATGACATCGACCAGATCGCGGCCAAGGCCAAACTTCTGCCGGTGAACTGGCAATCGCGCCTGCCCAACAATTCCTCACCCTACACCTCGACCATTGTGTTTCTTGTCCGCAAGGGCAACCCGCTGAAGATCCGCGACTGGAGCGATCTGGTGCGTCCGGGCGTGAACGTCATAACCCCCAATCCCAAGACCTCGGGCGGTGCGCGCTGGAACTATCTGGCGGCTTGGGCCTTCGCCTTGAAGCAACCGGGCGGTAATGCCGCCACGGCGCAGGCCTTTGTTGAAAAGCTCTACAAGCAGGTCCCCGTCCTTGATACTGGTGCCCGCGGCTCGACCACCACCTTTGTCCAGCGCGGCCTTGGTGATGTCTTGATCACTTGGGAGAACGAAGCCTTCCTCGCGCTTGAAGAGTTTGGCGTCGGCAAGTTCGAGATCGTCGCCCCCAGCCTGTCGATCCTCGCCGAACCGCCCGTGGCGCTGGTGGACAAGGTCGTTGACCGCCGCAAGACCCGCACGGTGGCCGAGGGCTATCTGAACTTCCTTTACAGCCCTCGCGCCCAAGACCTGATCGGCAAGAACCACTACCGCCCGCGCAATGCGGCGGCTCTGGCCAAATATGGCAACAAGTTCCCGAAAATCCCGATGGTGACCATCGACCAGACCTTCGGCGGCTGGAAAAAAGCCCACGCCACCCACTTTGCCGATGGGGCCATATTCGACCGCATCTATCGGCCGGGCTAGGTCAAAAGGGCCTAGGCGCGAAGTTCGGCCTCAATGGCCAGAAGCTGATCCTTGCCGAAATAGATCTCGTCGCCGACAAAGAAGGTCGGGATGCCGAAGGCGCCGCGATCATAGGCCGCTTGGGTATTGTCGCCCAGCTTGGCCTTGATTTCGGGGGTCTGGCTCAGTTCCAGCACGGCCTTGGCATCAAGACCCGCTTCGGTCAGGACCTTGGCCAAGACCTCTGGATCACCGACCTGTTGCTGATCTTCCCACATGGCGCAGAACACGGTCTCCACATAGGTCTCGAACTGCCCCAGAGCCTGAGCCGCGACCGCGCCGCGCATGAGGTTCAGCGTATTGATAGGGAAATGGGGATTGAACCGGTACTTGCTCAGACTATTTACTCGGACGAACCGCTCCATCTCGATGCGCCCATAGGCCATCTTTTTGGGGATATCGCCAAAGGCCACCATCGGTGCCCTGTTGTTGGCGAGCTTGAACAGACCACCGAGCAGGACCGGCTGATAGTCAAAGATCGCGCCGGTGCGCTCCGTG
>CANKPO010000018.1 GCA_947484535.1 Caulobacteraceae bacterium | reverse complement strand
ATGATCGCCATGGTCGGCCAGATTCAGGACCATTTCGGCGTCGTCGATATCTTGGTCAACAATGCGGGCATTCCGGACGCGCAACGGGCGCACAAGATGTCGTTGGAACTGATCGACAAGGTTATGGATGTGAACCTGCGTGGTCCCTTCGTCCTGTCTTGTGAAGTCGCACGTCGCCTAATCGAGGCCAAGATGCCCGGCCGGATGGTCAATATCGCCTCGGTGGCTGCCTTTGAATATCGCGGCGGCGGCGCGGCGCTCTATTCCGTGACCAAGGCTGGTGTCATCCGCATGACTGAAGCGCTGGCGGTCGAGTGGGCGCGGTTCCACATCAACGTCAACGCCATCGCGCCAGGGGCCTTTGCCTCAGAAATGATGGACGGCATGCTCTCGCGCATGGGCGACATCACCAAGGGCTTCCCGCGTCAGCGCCTGGGCGATCCGGCTCAGATGGATAGCACGCTGGTCTATCTGGTCTCGCCCGCGTCGGAGTTTGTCACCGGTACCTTTATCAAGATCGATGACGGCCAAGGCGGTCGCTAAGCCCTCACACTCAAGGATCAAGGCCATGCTCAAGCTCTATGACCATCCCTTCTCGCCCTATGGCCAGAAGGTGAAGATCGCCCTTCGCGAAAAGGGCGTGGCCTTTGAAGCCACCTTGCCTCAGGGCGTCGGTGCAGGCGGTGCGGAGGGGGCCTTCATCCAAGCCAATCCGCGCGGCGAGGTGCCGACCCTGATCGATGGGGACGTGCAGATCTTCGATAGCACTATCATCTTGGAATATATCGAAGACCGCTGGCCAACCCCGGCCCTGCTTCCCGCCTCAGCCGCTGAACGGGCGCGGGTGCGGATGCTCGAAGAGGTGATGGACACCCACTATGAGGCGATCAATTGGGGGCTCGGCGAGCTTCGGTCCTTCCGGCGCGCGACGGGCACCCAAGCCGAAGCCATTGAGGCCAAGGCTGCGGTCCAGACCCAAGGCTATTTCAGCTGGCTGGAGCGTCAGTTGGGCGATCGTGAATGGTTCAACGGCGAGACCTTTGGCTGGGGCGATCTGTCGGTCGTGCCCTATGTCAACGGCTCGCGCGGCTTTGGCCATCAGGTGCCTGCCGGGACAAGGTTGGCCGCCTGGCTGGAGCGGGCCAACGCGCGGGACAGTGTCAAGGCGACGACGCAGGATGTCATGAACCTTCTGAAGAGCTCAGCCCCCGACATGGGGGCGGTGGCTAAGATGGTCGAAGACGGCCTGTTCAAGCGCGAATATCGCGATCACCGGTTGGAATGGATGATCAAGGTCGGCGGGCTCGATATTGTCGCCAAGGGGCTGGAAAAGGACAATATTCGCTTCAGTCCGGATCTTCGCTGAGGGCGCAGGGGCAGGCCGAGTGCGGTCCGAGCCCCTGAGCGCTTTCGATTAGGCCTTGTAGATCTGGCAAAGGGTATTGACGATGCGAATCGCGGCCGGATCGACAAGGCGGTAATAGATGGTTTGAGCGTCCCGGCGCGTGGCTACCACAGCCTCAGCGCGGAGCTTTCCAAGGTGCTGAGACGCGGCCGATTGGCCCAGTCCAGTATAGGCGGCCAGATCGCCGACCGAACATTCACCCTCAATCAGCTTGCACACCAAGATGAGGCGCTGTTCGTTGGCCAAGAGTTTCATCAGGCGTGTTGCCGCGTAGGCACTGGCTTCCAACTGTGCCAGTTCTGCGGGGATGCCGAAGTCGTTCGCTGCTTTCATAATCATCCTTTTGCCCCCGTAGCACGACTTGGTCATATCGGTACCGGTGGGGATCACTATGTAACATGCAACCCAGAATGAACAAAGTTAAACCTGAACGCAACGGGTCGGAGATGTGGTAACGCAGAGGGGTCGGCTGAAGGATGATCCGCTCTAGACCGAGGAAGCCTCTGCAATGACGCATCAATATGTCTGCCCGTCCTGCAGTGCGACCAATCGCTTGCCTGAACAGCGCGATCCCTCGGAGGCACAATGCGGCAAGTGCCGTGACGCGCTCTTTTCGGGTGCGCCGCTAGAGGTTACCGGGGCAGGGCTCGCCAAACACCGCCGAGATACAAGGGGCGGGGCCGTTCTGGTCGATGTCTGGGCGCCTTGGTGCGGCCCTTGCCGAGCTATGGCCCCGCAATATGCCGCAGCCGCAAGCCGACTGGAGCCGAAGGTGCGCCTTCTCAAGCTCAATTCAGAGGCTGAACCCAATGCCGCGTCAGCCCTGGGGGTGTCGGGTATCCCCGCCCTGATCCTGTTCCAAGACGGCGTCGAGGTGGGCCGTAAGGCTGGTCTTATGAGCGCCGATCAGATCGTTAGCTGGACCGAGCAGGTGATTGGGCGTTGAGGACGTGCTGCGTCACCCCGCCTTCCCCGAGCAGGCGGGGTCCAGACCTTTACACTCTGGCGGGTAGCGGCCCGTCAGACCCCTGCCTTCGCGGTGAGCGCGGCGGATGGGGAGTGGATGAACACCCCCCTCTCCCAACCCTCTCCCCCTCAAGGGGGGAAAGGGCTTTACTTGATCCACCACCCCGTGTTCCCCGCGAAGGCGGGGACCCAGACCCTTTCACTCTGGCGGTAAGCGGCCCGCTGTATTTTTGTTTTCGTAGGGACGGGGCGGAGGGGGGCGTGGGTGAGCGCCCCCTTCCCCGGCTGCGCCGGTACTTCCCCCAGAGGGGGAAGATCTAAGAACGGCAAATCTTCCCCCTCTGGGGGAAGTGGCGCGCAGCGCCGTAGGGGGTCTTGTTTCCATCTCCCCCCAAACTTCCCGCCTTAACCTAAGGGGAGCATGGATTTCGGGCTCATAGGCTGGCAACATCCAAACCAACCCAAAAGCCCACGAGGAAACCGCCCCATGAAACTTGATTCCACCATCAGCGCCGTCATCACCGGCGGTGCCTCTGGCCTCGGTGCCGCGTCGGCGCGGTTGCTGGCCTCGCATGGGGTGAAGGTCGCGCTGTTTGATTTGAATGAAGAGCTGGGCGAGGCCTTGGCCAAGGAACTGGGCGGGGTCTTTTGCAAGGTCAATGTCACCTCCAGCGACGAGGTCGATGCCGCCTTTGCCAAGGCGCGGGCCGCCATTGGCCAAGAGCGGATCCTTCTGAACTGTGCGGGCGTGGGCGGGTCGGTCAAGACCGTGTCGCGCGACAAGCAGACCGGGGAAATCAAGGAATATCCGCTGGATAATTTTGAGCGCATTATTCAGGTCAATCTGATCGGCACCTTCCGCTGCATCACCAAGAGCGCAGCCGGGATGGTCACCTTGCCGCCCTTGCCCTGCGGCGACCGGGGCGTGATCATCAATACGGCCTCGGTGGCGGCAGAGGACGGCCAGATCGGTCAAGCGGCCTACACGGCTTCCAAGGCGGGCATTGTCGGCATGACCCTGACCGTGGCCCGCGACCTGTCTGGCGAAGCCATCCGGGTCAATACCATTCTGCCCGGCATCTTCGACACCCCCTTGCTGCAACGGGCCTCAGAAGCGGTGAAGGCCGGACTGGCCGCGCAGGTGCCGTTCCCCAAGCGTCTGGGCATGCCCGAAGAATATGCCCATCTGGCCCACGCCATGATCACCAACGGCTATTTCAATGGTGAGGATGTGCGTCTCGACGGTGCCATCCGCATGGCGCCGCGCTAAGGCACCCCTAGATGACACCCGATCCGCGCGTCCTGTCTGGCATCAAGGTCCTTGACCTCTCAAGGGTGCTGGCAGGGCCGTGGAGTACTCAAATCCTCGCTGATTTCGGGGCCGATGTGGTCAAGGTTGAGGCACCGGGCCGGGGGGACGATACCCGCGCTTGGGGCTCGCCGATCCCGGCTCTGGACCCCAGCCAAAAGGTGGCGGGCGAGAGTGCCTATTACCTGTCAACCAACCGCAATAAGCGCTCCTTAGCCATTGATCTGGCCGATCCCAGAGGCGCGGACCTGATCCGAAAACTGGCCGCTGAGGCGGACATTGTCGTAGAAAACTTCAAGGTCGGCGGGCTGAAACGCTACGGCCTCGACTATCAGACCCTGTCGGCGATCAATCCGCGCCTGATCTATTGCTCGATCACCGGCTTTGGTCAGGATGGGCCCTATGCGGATCGTCCGGGCTATGACTTTGTCGCTCAGGCCATGGGCGGGATGATGAGCATCACCGGCGAGGCCGACGGGCCGCCGATCAAGACCGGCGTTGCGGTCGCGGACCTGTCAACGGGCCTCTATGCGACCATCAGCATCCTGATGGCCCTGCGCCATGCCGAGCAGACCGGGCAGGGGCAGCATATTGACTGCTCGCTCTTGGACACCCAACTGGCCATGCTGGCCAATCAGGGCTCGAGCTATCTGGTCTCGGGCCAGTCGCCCAGCCGGATGGGCAACACCCACCCGACGGTAGTGCCCTATCAGGTCTTTGACGCCGCCGACGGACCGATGGTGGTTGCGGTCGGCAATGATGGTCAGTTCAAGATCCTCTGCAAGGTTTTGGGCGTGCCAGACCTCGCTACTGATCCGCGCTTTGTGACCAATGTTGACCGGATGGCCCATCGCGATGGGCTCATAGCGATCTTGCAGGACCTGATTGGCCAGCGACAGGGCGGAGAACTGATCGCTGCCCTGACCGATGCAGGCGCCCCCGCTGGCCCGGTGAACAGCGTCAAACAGGCCCTAGACGATCCCTTTGTCGAGGCCCGGCAGGCCGTCCGGCACTTCACCCGTCAGGACGGCTATCAGATCCCGACCATCGCTTTTCCGGCCAAGCTCAGCCGCACCCCCGTCGCCTATGACCGCGCGCCGCCGCGCCTTGGCGAACATACAGATGAGGTGTTGCGCGATTGGCTGGGCATGGATGAACCAGCCCTTGCAGCCTTGGACGCAGCCATTGCGGACCTAGATCGCGGTAAGGGAGCGGCTTGATGGCTTGCCCCGAAGCTGCTCTATGATCAATTCACCTATAGATTCAATATGGAACGCCCATGTCTGAAGACGCCTATGCCAGTATCCGCGAAGAGGTCGCCAAACTCTGCGCTGAATTTCCCGGCGAATACTGGCGCGCTAAGGACCGCGACCGCGCCTATCCGGGCGAGTTTGTCGATGCCCTGACCAAGGCGGGCTATCTGGCCGCCCTGATCCCGGAGGAATATGGCGGGGTCGGCCTGCCCCTGTCCGGCGCTGCGGCCATCTTGGAAGAGATCCAGCGGCAGGGCTGTAATGGCGGGGCTTGTCATGCCCAGATGTATATTATGGGCACGCTGCTACGGCACGGGTCGGAGCTGCAAAAACAGACCTACCTGCCCAAGATCGCCAGCGGGGAACTGCGCCTGCAGGCCTTTGGCGTGACCGAACCGACCAGCGGCACCGACACCCTGTCGCTCAAGACCGTGGCCCGCCGCGAGGGCGACCGCTACATCATCAATGGCCAGAAGATCTGGACCAGCCGCGCCGAGCATAGCGACCTGATGCTACTCTTGGCCCGCACCACGCCGCAAGATCAGGTGGCCAAGCGCACTGATGGCCTGTCGACCATCCTTGTCGATATGCGCGAGGCCAAGAAGGGCGGCATGACCATCCGCCCCATCGAGACCATGATGAACCACTCCACCACCGAGGTGTTCTTCGACAATGTCGAGGTGCCGGTGGAAAATCTTGTTGGCGTTGAGGGGCAAGGCTTTCGCTATATCCTGTCGGGCATGAATGCCGAACGCGCCCTGATCGCGGCGGAATGTATCGGCGACGCCAAATGGTTCATCGATAAGGCTTCGGCCTATGCCAAGGAGCGGGTGCTTTTTGGTCGCCCGATTGGCCAAAACCAGGGCGTTCAGTTCCCCATCGCGCGGGCCTATGCCCAGATGAAGGCTGCGGAGCTGATGGTCCATGATGCCCTTCGCCGATATGAGGCCGGGGAAAATGCCGGCGCCGAGGCCAATATGGCCAAGATGCTGGCGGCAGAGGCCAGTTGGGCGGCGGGTGAGGCCTGTATCCAGACCCATGGCGGCTTTGGCTTTGCTGCCGAGTATGACATTGAGCGCAAGTTCCGCGAGACCCGGCTCTATCAGGTTGCCCCGATCTCGACCAACATGATCCTGTCCTATGTTGCCGAGCACGTCCTCGGTCTGCCTCGGTCCTACTGATGCCTAAGGACTGGAGCGCTTGGGTCGGGAGGCAAGAGGTCACCCATGATCGTGCCGATATCGGCGCGGCGACCCGTTGGCGCGCCATGTTGGATAGTGATGGGGCAATAGGGGCGGTGGTGCCCCAAAGCTTTCACTGGGGCCTATGTTTACCTGATGTGCCAAGCGCACAGCTCGGCCCAGATGGTCATCCCCATCGCGGCGGGTTCCTGCCGCCGGTGGACCTGCCTCGGCGGATGTGGGCGTCTAGCGCCGTGACCTTTCTGGCCCCGATCCCGGTCGGCAGCGCCGTCACCCGCACCTCGACCATAGCGAATGTAACGCAAAAGTCGGGCGGCAGCGGCCAACTGGTCTTTGTCGAGGTCGATCACACCCTCACAGCCGATGGCCAAGAGGTGGTGCAAGACCACCAGACCATCGTCTATCGCGAGGCGGCCAGCGCCCCCATGCCGCCATCGGCTCCGGCCAAGGATGACCTGGACCTGTCGGCCTGGCCTTGGCAGCGCAGCTTGACGCCGACCGAGCCTCTGCTCTTTCGTTTTTCGGCCCTGACCTTCAACAGCCACCGCATCCATTATGACCTGCCCTATGCACGCGAGCAGGAGTTCTATCCCGGCCTTGTCGTGCAGGGCCCCTTAACCGCCAGCCTGTTGATCGACCTCTGCAGCCGTCATCTGGGCGACCAGGCCTTGGCGAGCTTCAGCTTTCGCGGTCTGTCCCCTGCCTTCTGCGGCGAGGCCCTGCATCTGGTGGGGCGTCAAGACGGAAGCGACGTGACCCTTCGCGCCCTAGGGGCCGATGGACGCGGCGTGATGAGTGCCACAGCCACGATAAAGGAAGCCCCATGACGGCCAAACCCTTCTGGCGATCCTTACTGTTCGTCTCCAACCCCAAACATGCGGCCAAGGCCGGGAAGCGCGGGGCGGACGGGATCATCCTCGACCTGGAAGACGCCATCGCCTTGGCTGACAAGCCGCGCGCCCGCGCCGAACTGGCGGCAACGGTGGCGATGATCAGGGCTCAGGGCGTCGATGTTCTGGTGCGGATCAACGCGCCTTGGCTGATGGCCATAGACGATCTCAAGGTCGCCGTGATGACCGGCGTTTCAGCCATTGTCGTGCCTAAGGCCGAAGGGGCAGGGCGTCTGCAGGCCCTGTCTGATCTGATCGGTGAGATGGAGGCTGATCGCGGCCTATCCGTCGGGGCCATCGCGCTCGTCCCACAGGTAGAATCCGCTCAGGCCCTTGTCGCGCTGGATGAGATGCTGGCTGTCGAGCGGGTGGCAGGCCTTGCCTTAGGTCCCGAAGATTTCGCCCTCAGCGTCGGCGTCAAGCCGACGGCGGACTGTTTGGACCTGCCCTGCCAGATGATTGCCTTGGCGGCGGCGCGGGCGGGCAAGATGGCGCTAGCCATGCCGATCTCGATTGCCGCCTATCAGGACCTAGAGGCTTGGGCGGCGGCGGCGCGGCGCGCGCGGGCCATGGGCTGCACCGGGGCCATGGCCATCCATCCGGCTCAGGTCGCGGGCATTGCCACATCCTTTGCCCCCAGCCAGACCGAACGGGCCGAGGCCGAGGCCATATTGACCGCCTGGGATCAGCGCGGCGACCGGGGCGTGATTGCCCTTGGCCAAAAGATGATAGACCTTCCCATCGTTCAGCAGGCCAAGCGTCTGTTGGGACGCCCCCTCTGAAGCCCCTAACGGAGACCAGACCATGAGACGCACCGCCATTGTTGCACCCCTTCGCACCGGCGTCGGCAAGTTCCTCGGCTCCCTTAGCCCCATGCCCGCAGAGGTTCTGGCCGCTGAGGTCATCAAGGCCGTCGTGGCCAAGAGCGGCATTGATCCGGCCCGCATCGACGATGTGGCCTTTGCCCAGAGCTATGCCAATTCCGAGGCCCCCTGTATTGGCCGCTGGGCGGCGCTTGAGGCGGGCCTACCGATTGAGGTTCCGGGCTTTCAGACCGACCGGCGCTGCGGCGGCGGGCTTCAGGCCTTGGCGACAGCAGCGATGATGGTCCAGACCGGCGCGGCCGATGTGGTTCTGGCGGGCGGCGTCGAGAGCATGTCCAACATCGAATATTACACCACCGCCATGCGCGGCGGAGCCCGCTCTGGCAATGTGCAGATGTTCGACCGGCTGGAGCGGGGGCGTGAACGCTCCCAGCCTGTCTGGCGCTTTGGCGTCATCTCCGGGATGATCGAGACGGCCGAAAACCTCGCCACCGACTATGGCATTACGCGCGAGGCCTGCGACCAGTTCGCCGCCGAAAGCCACGCCAAGGCCGCTGCGGCCTGGGCTGCTGGGCGCTTCGCCGATGAGGTCGTGCCGGTCAATGTGCCGCAAAGGCGCGGCGATCCGATGGTCTTTGCCTCGGACGAGGGCGTGCGCGGGGACACCACGGCCCAGAGCCTGTCGACCTTGAAACCGATGATGAAGGGCGGGATCTCCACCGCTGGCAATTCCAGCCAACAGAATGACGCTGCGGCGGCTTGCCTCTTGGTCGCGGAAGACAAGTTAGAAGAATTGGGCCTTGAACCGATTGGCTATTTCGTCGGTTGGGCGGCTGCGGGTTGCGACCCCGCACGGATGGGCATAGGCCCGGTCCCCGCCGTCAAGCGTCTGTTCGAGCGCACCGGCCTCGGCTGGGACGATATGGGTCTTGTCGAGCTGAACGAGGCCTTTGCCGCCCAGTCCTTGGCGGTGATGAAGGGTTGGGGCTGGGAAGATCGCTCGATCCTCAATGTCAATGGCTCCGCCATTTCGCTGGGTCACCCTATCGGCGCGACCGGCGTCCGCATCGCCGCGACCCTGCTGCACGAAATGCAGCGCCGGGGCGTGCGCTATGGCCTAGAGACCATGTGCGTCGGCGGCGGCCAAGGCGTCGCCGCCATCTTCGAACGGGCTTAAGACTTAGCGGGGCGGCGCGATGACGCCTCGACCTCTATTCGGCGCTGGCAGTATCCAGCAAGCTCAGGGCCTCAGCGTTCAGCGAGAGGTGCAGCGCGGCGGCCAAGTCCTTGAACTGCTCCATGCTGGTGGCGGACGCAATGGGGGCGGCGAGCGAGGGTCGGGTCATCAGCCATGCCAAGGCCACCTGCGCCGGGGTTGACTGGGTGGAGGCCGCAACCGCGTCCAGAGCGGCCAAGATGCGGTGGCCGCGGTCATTGAGATAGGCCCCCATCTGGCGGCCGCGCACGCTCTTGCCGAAGTCTGCCTCGCTGCGGTACTTGCCGGTCAAGAAACCGCTGGCCAGTCCGAAATAGGGAATGACACTGACCTCTTGAGCGACACAGACCGACTGAAGGTCGGTTTCGAACTCGGCGCGGTGATAGAGGTTATAGTGCGGCTGGACCGTCTCATAGCGCGGCAGGCCGTGGGCGGCGCTGACGGCGACGGCCTCTGCCAGACGCGCGCCGCTATAGTTGGAGGCCCCGATGGCCCGCACCTTCCCGGCCTTGATCAGGTCGGCAAAGGCTTGCAGGGTCTCTTCGAGGGGCGTTTTGGTGTCGTCTTCGTGGGCCTGATAAAGGTCGATGACATCGACCTTCAGGCGCTTGAGGCTCTCATCGCAGGCGGCCATGATGTTGGCGCGCGACAGGCCCGGACGGCTCGGCAGCTTGGCAACCTTGGTGGCGATGACCAGCTTTTGGCGCGCGCTTGGACCGCGTGCGGCGACCCATTCCCCGATGACCGTCTCGGACTCGCCGCCCGTATGGCCCGGAACCCAAGCCGAATAGACATCTGCGGAGTCGATCAGGCTGATCCCGGCATCGACGCAGCCATCGAGCAGGGCAAAGGAGGTGTCCTTGTCCGCCGTCCAGCCAAAGACGTTGCCGCCAAAGGCCATCGGGGCAACAGAAATGTCGGATCGGCCGAGTTTGCGCAGGGTCATTTCGGAACCTTTAGAGAGCGGTTGAGTTTAAAAGCGGCGCTAGATCTTGCGGGCGCGGACCTTGGCCAGATTGGGTTCGTCGCCCTGAAAGTCTTTCAGCAGGCCAAGCCGCGCATTGCAGGCCGGGCAGCGGACGGACTCGTCTTCTGCCAGATCGGTCGGGACGTTGAAGCCGGTGCCGCAGGGCTTACAGCGCCATCCATAGACCACAGGGGCTGGAACCTCGCGCTTGGGCGCTCGGCTGGGACGGGGCGAAAAGGCGAAAGGCTTTGGTGCAGCCACAGGCGCAACCACGGGCTCCGGCACCGGCTTGGGCGGCGGTGGATTCTTTAGGCTCAGGGTGGGGCGGCGAGGCTTATCCGTCATTGTCTTTGCAGTCTGTTCAACGCTAGGGGGCTAATGCCCTAGATAGATGGGGTTTGGAAGGGTTGATAGAACTCTGGCGCGGCAATTTGCCTTATCATGTGGGCTTAAAAGGCTCGGCAGCCGTTCGAATCGTCCGATAGTTAAGTCTGTAAAGGGCAGGTCTCGGTGCCATCAGCACTCAGAGCGCCAAAAGGACCCGTGAAACCCGTGTCAGACTCAGACAAGACCATCATCGAACCTCTGTCGACAGAGACCACGGGACCAGACCGCAGCCACCTGTTGGAAGGTCCGATTGGTAAGACCCTGCTCGTCTTTGCTCTACCGCTGCTAACGACCAACTTTCTACATTCTCTGTCGGGCACCTGGGGTGCCATCTTGGTCAGCCACACGCTCGGCCCCGGCGCGCTGACGGCGGTGGTCAATGCCAATGTGTTCATGTTCATGATGATGGGCATTGTCATGGGTGTCTCGGGCGCAGCGGGCATCGCTGTGGGGCAGTCGCGAGGCGCGGGCGATGTTCAAGCCATCAAGCAGATTGTCGGCACCTCTATCAGCTTTATCGTCGGCGTATCTTGCGTCATTGCGCTCGCAGGCTGGCTCTTGGCGCCGTCCATCGTGGGCCTGATCCGCATGCCTGCGCCATCGGTCTCGGATGCCATCATCTATCTGCGCATCACCTGCCTGACCATGCCGAGCATCTTCACCTTCATCTTTTTGATGATGCTGATGCGCGGCGGCGGCGATGCCAAAACGCCCTTTCGGTTCACCATGGTATGGATTGGACTGAATCTGGTCCTGGCACCGATCCTGCTGACGGGTCCCTTTGGCCTCCCGAAACTGGGCATTGCCGGAGTGCCCTTCGCCAGCCTGATCGCCAATCTGGTCGCCCTCGTGGCCTTGGTCGCCTTTGCCTACCGCAAGAATATGGTCATGGCCCTGAGGGGCGATGAGCTTCGCTATTTGAAGCCTGATCCCGCCTTGCTCATGGTGCTGGTGAAACGCGGTGCGCCGATGGGGGCCGAAACCCTGTTCGTGCAGGGCGCCTATTTCGTGCTGATGACCATCGTCAATTCGCAAGGCGCGATGACGGCTGCGGCCTATAGCGGGGCGGCCCAGCTTTGGGGCTTTGTGCAAATGCCTTCGATGGCGCTGGCAGCATCCATGTCGGCTATGGCGGCCATGAACATTGGCGCAGGGCGTTGGGATCGGGTCGAGGAGATTGCGCTCAAGGGCTGCTTGATCGCCGGATCAATGACCCTGTTCGCAGCCGCTTTGATCCATGGATTGGGTGACCTGCCCTTGGCGCTGTTCTTGCCTGAAGGGGGCGAGGCCTTGGCCAAGGCGCGAGAGATCAACGAGATCGCCATTTGGGGCTGGGTCCTCTTGGCCGTGACTTCGGGCCTGTCAGCGGTTGTGCGCGCCAACGGGGCGACGGCGGCTCCGACCATCATCTATGCCCTAACCATGTGGATTTTTCGGGTTCCCTTTGCCTCCATGATGCAAGGGATATTGGGCGAGTCGGCCATCTGGTGGAGCTTCCCGGTTGGCACCGTCTCGTCGGCCCTGCTGGCCTT
>CANKPO010000017.1 GCA_947484535.1 Caulobacteraceae bacterium | reverse complement strand
GCTCGCCAGATGGCTGAAGGTCAAGATGGTGGTCAGGGGAGAGACCTCGCCGCGACGCGATCCGCGCTGCTCGGTGCCATCCTTGTTCAAGACCCGCGCGCCAACAATGCAGGGCGAGGGCTGGCCATCTGTAGCCAAAACCAGCTGGCGGATACAGTCGGGCTGTAAAAAGGCATCGGGGTTAAGAAACACCAGCGCCCGGCCCTTGGCAGCCTTAGCGCCCATATTGGCCCCGCAGGCAAAGCCGACATTGCCATGGCCTTGGATCAGTTGAACCTTGGGTTCACGCGCGGCGATCGACCGGAGCAAGATCTCATCATCTAGCGGCGAGCCATTATCGACGATGATAAAATCATCGACCAAGGCCTCATCCAAAACATGCTGTAGGCTGGACATCAAGGCTGGTCCGGTGCGGTACACCACCATGATCACAGACACACGACATTGGACGAGCGCGCGAGTCTCCGTCGCCGCCGCGAGGCCTGTGGTCGCCTTTAGGATGCCAACCAGTTGGTTCATGCGGCAGCCGGCTCCAAAAGGTCGGGAGGCGTGGCCTGTCGGGCAAGGGTGCTCAGCGCCTCGTGGAGCGTCAGGATGGTCTGACCGTCGGAGCCAAGATGGCGCAGCGCGACTTGGCCGGTCTCAGCCTCCTTGCGGCCGACAACGCAGATCACAGGGGTCTTGGTGAGACTATGTTCACGGACCTTATAGTTGATCTTTTCGTTACGAAGGTCGGTTTCCACGCGCAGTCCCGCTGCCGCCAAGGCTGCCGCAACGGTGCGAGCATAATCATCAGCGTCTGAGGTTATGGTTGCCACAACCACCTGAACGGGTGCAAGCCAAAGCGGGAAGGCACCGCCATAATTCTCGATGAGTATTCCCAAAAACCGCTCAAATGTGCCCAATATGGCGCGGTGCAACATAACAGGTCTCACCTTTGACCCATTTTCAGCGATATATTCTGCATCTAGACGTTCAGGTGTAACAAAATCCAACTGTAGGGTGCCGCACTGCCAGGTCCGGCCAATGGCGTCGCGCAGGTGGAATTCCAGCTTTGGACCGTAGAAGGCCCCCTCGTTCGGGATAAGTTCAACGCTAACCCCGGCAGCCGTTGCGGCCCGTTCGAGCTTGGCCTCAGCCTGATCCCAGACCTCGTCCGATCCGGCCCGCACATCAGGACGCAGGGCCAGCTTGATGCTGTGCAGGGTGACGCCAAGTTGGTCATAGACCGAATTGAGCAGGGCCACGAAACGGGTCGTCTCTTCCTCGATCTGTTCTTCGCGGCAGAAAATGTGGGCGTCGTCCTGGGTAAAGGACCGAACCCGCATGATCCCATGCAGCCCGCCTGAGGGCTCGTAACGGTGGCAGGAGCCAAACTCGGCCATGCGCAGGGGCAGGTCACGATAGGACTTTTGGCCGACATTGAAGATCTGAACGTGACCGGGACAGTTCATTGGCTTGACCGCGAGCGTATCGCCCTCGTCGGTCTCGCAGACAAACATGTTCTTGCCGAACTTTTCCCAGTGCCCGGATTTCTCCCACAGGGAGCGGTCGAGCACCTGAGGCGTCTTGACCTCCTGATAGCCCTCTTTCTCGAGACGGCGGCGCATATAGGCCTCGAGCGTCCGATAGAGGGCCCAGCCCTTCGGATGCCAGAACACCATGCCCTTGCCCTCTTCTTGAAGGTGGAACAGGTTCATGATCCGGCCGATGCGGCGATGGTCGCGCTTTTCGGCCTCTTCGATCCGGGTCATATGCTCGGCGAGGTCCGCCTCAGACGCCCAGGCCGTGCCATAGATGCGCTGAAGCTGCGCATTGTTCTGATCGCCGCGCCAATAGGCACCGGCCAGCTTGGTCAGCTTAAAGCCCTTACCGACATGTTTGGTCGAGGGCAGGTGCGGGCCGCGGCAGAGATCCTTCCAAGCCGCGCCCTGATGATAGACCGTGACCGTCTCACCGTCTGGCAGGCCCCGAATGATCTCGGCCTTATAGGCCTCGCCCATGGCTTCAAAATCGGCAATGGCAGCGTCGCGATCGACCACTTCACGCCGGATGGGCTCATCGCGCTCAACGATCTGACGCATGCGCGCTTCGATCTTGGGCAGATCATCAAGGCTAAAGGGCTCATCGCGGGCAAAATCGTAATAGAAGCCGTTCTCGACATTGGGACCAATGGTCACCTGGGTGCCTGGAAATAGCTCTTGTACGGCCTGGGCCAGAACGTGGGCCGTGTCGTGACGAATCACCTCAAGGGCGTCCTCGGCGTCACGGGTCAGAATCTCAATCTTGCCATCGGTCAGCAGGTCCGCGGTCAAGGGACGGTCGAGATCGAGCAGCGCCCCGTCCAGCTTGATGAGAACCGCCTTCTTTTCGAGCGACTTGGACAGGCCCGCCGCCACATCGCGGCCACGGGTCCCGACGGGGTAGGACCGTACCGAACCGTCAGGAAAGACTAGATCAATCATTCATCACACTTCCAAACGGGAGTAGCCTTAGGGCCGTCCCTTAACGCAATCCTCGCCTCGCGCGCGCCCGGCGGAGGGGGATCATAACCCCATGGCACGCCCGGACGGCATCGACAGATACGCTTGAACGCCAAACCGGCCCCGCGAAGGGGACCATGGCCAATCAAGACCGCCGCCGCATATTGCGAGCAGGTGGGCTCAAACCGGCACTGTCGCCCAATCAGGGGCGATAGGATCAGCTTGTAGGCCCTTAGCCCAAAGCCAATAGTACGGTCATAGAGGCCAGTCATCTCGCCATCATACCGATTCAACGCAGAACCACAGGAAGCCCGTCGTACCATCCCCACATAATCACGCCAACCGCATGGGCGGCAAAAGGCACGGGTTTAGGGGTAATCGGGCCAATTTTCAGAGGGGAACCTTAGTCGCAGCCTCCAATGCCGCTTCAAAGGCCAAGAGGGTTGAAGCATGACGGGCTGGATAGTCTTTGACGGGCGCGAGGACACCCAAATCCGCAAACCTGCCCACAGGCGCTGGACCCGCCTCCTTCAGCATGGCGCGCAGAGCGTCTCGCGCCTGACGGATGTCGTCGACGGTGGCGCCGAGGATATTGGCCCCCAAAATCGCTGCTGAGGCTTGACCCAGCGCGCAGGCCTGAACCTCTTGGGCAAAATCACTGACCAGACCATCGGTCAGGACCAGATCGACGACAATGCGGCTGCCGCAAAGCTTTGCGACCTTTTCGGCTGAGGCTTGAGGCGCAGTTAGCCGCCCTGCCCGGGGCATATTGGCGGCCAAGGCCAGAATGCGGCTGGAATAGAGGTCGTCGATCATTCCGTTAAGATGGGCTCACCGCCCCGCTCAATCCAGAGCGCCTGAGCGCGATCTCTCATCGCATCGCCCATCAGCTTGTAACCGGCCCGCAGGCGGCGCTGAAGCCGATTGCCGACATAGGGGCCGAGCAGGCCGCGAAATACCTCGCCATTGGCAAAGATACTGCCCGTCTCGCTGACCGCCTCAATCTCGAAATAGCGCTGAGCCCGAACCAGACCGCCCAACCAGGCCATATGCCAATAGATGTGGCTTTGCGGAACCCACTCGGTAATGCGCGGCCGCAAGACCTCCTCCTCACCACCGGGCAGGATCTGCTTCAGGGTCAAGACCTCACCAATCCGCACGCTGCCTTGAACCTCTGGATAGAGAGGGTTCCACTGGGTCCAGCTCTCAACGTCATAGAGAACTTCCCAGACGATCGCAGCGGGCGCGGCAATACCGGCGCGGTTTTCAAAAAAGCTGGTCATTATCCCTTCCCGGTCTTTGCGGATTGAATGGCGTGTAGGTTAGTCATTTGAAGCGTCTCTAAAGCGCCAGGTCGCGCCCTGCGGGCCATCCATGACCACAACATTAAGCGCATTGAGCTCATCGCGGATCCGGTCGGCGGCGGCAAAATCCCTATTGGCCCGCGCCTCTTTGCGCGTTTGCAACAGGACCTCGACCCTTGCGCTGAGGTCTTCGTCCGCGCCGCCCTTAAACCAGGCATCCGGATCGGCCTGCAGAAAGCCCATCACGCCCGCAAGGGTCATCAACTTGCCCTTATGCTCTGGCCCATCGTCGGTGCCATTGCGAATGGACCGATCCAGATCGTCGGCATAGGCGAACAGGCGGCTAAAGGCCAAGGGCGTGTTCAGATCATCCATCAGCGGGGCCAGGACCTCGTCATCTTCAAGAATGTCCATCGGGACGGATTTGGCCCGCTGCAAAACGCCATAGAGCCGGTCCAGTGCCTTGATCGACTGTTCGAGCAGCTTGGCGGTCCAGTCCAGCGGGGCGCGATAGTGACCCGACAAAAGCGCCCATCGGATCGCCTCTCCGGGCACCTGCTGCACCAGATCATGGACCAAAAGCACATTGCCGAGGCTCTTGGACATCTTTTCCGCGTCCATGGTCAGGAAACCATTATGCATCCAATAGCGGGCATAGACCGGATGCTCGTGACCCGGACCCGCCTTAGCGCAGACGCTTTGCGCGATCTCGTTCTCATGGTGCGGGAAGATCAGATCGTGACCCCCGCCATGAATATCGATGGGAGAGCCAAGGGCCGCCTCGACCATGGCCGAGCATTCAATGTGCCAGCCCGGACGGCCCGGACCAAAGGGGCTGTCCCAGACCGGTTCGGTGGGCTTTGACGGCTTCCACAGCACAAAGTCGGCCCCATGGCGCTTATAGGGGGCCACCTCGACCCGCGCGCCTGCGATCATGTCATCGAGATTTCGGCCCGAAAGCTGGCCATAGGCGTCGTAGTTTTGGGTGTCGAACAGCACATGGCCCTCGGCCTCATAGGCCGCGCCCTTGGCCAGCAAACCGCTGATCATGGTGATGATATCGCCCATATGCTCCGTCGCACGCGGCTCCAGATTGGGCCGAAGGGCGAACAGGGCATCCATGTCCGCGTGGTAGGCGGCGATATAGCGATCGGTAATCACACCGATCTCAACGCCCTCTTCGGCAGCCTTCAGATTTATCTTGTCATCAACATCGGTGAAATTGCGCGCATAGACCACCGCATCCTTGCCATAGAGGCGGCGCAGCAGGCGATAGAGCACGTCAAAAGCCACCACCGGGCGGGCATTGCCGACATGGGCATAGTTATAGACGGTCGGCCCACAGACATAGAGCGTCACCCGCTTGCGGTTGCGAGGTTCAAAGGCACGCTTGTCGCGGGCCAAGGTGTCGTGGAGCATCAGGGTCATGGACATCATTCAAAACGAAGTTGGGGCGGAGTTGGGCTAGCCAAAGGCCATTTTAAGCCCATATAACTATTTGTCCTGCGACTAGCCATCACAGGTTTCCACCGTACTGATCCGATCGGGCTTTCTGGTCGTAGAGGTGCTGGGTGTCACGCGTCATCCCGGAACCCTCGTTCCGGCGCAACTCAACCCCAAGGACTCTCCCATGGATGCTCTGGCAAAAGACCGGACCCTCATTGGCAATTTCGGTTCAGATTCAGAAGGTCTGATCAAGCCAACCCGCGAAGAGGCCATGGCTGCCGTTCGCACCCTGCTCGCTTGGGCCGGAGATGATCCGCGCCGTGAAGGGTTGCTCGACACCCCCAAGCGCGTCGTCGAAGCCTTTGGCGAGTGGTTCCAAGGCTATGAGCAGGACCCATCGGTGGAACTGTCGCGAACCTTCGAAGATGTGCAGGGATATGACGATATGGTCATGCTGCGCGGCATAGAGGTAGAGAGCCACTGCGAACATCACATGGCCCCCTTCATCGGCAAGGCCTATGTCGCCTATATGCCGACCAACCGGGTCGTGGGCCTGTCGAAATTGGCACGGGTTGTCGAGATCTATGCCAAGCGCCTCCAGACCCAAGAAACCATGACCCAGCAGATCGTCGATGCGATCAATGAAAGCCTTGATCCGGCGGGCGTTGCGGTCATGATTGATGCGGAGCACCAGTGCATGTCGACGCGCGGGGTTCACCACCGCCATGTCAGCACCATCACCACGCGCTTCACGGGCCTGTTCAAGACCAATCAAGCCCTGCAGGACCGTTTCCTAGCCCTCGCAAACCGGGGCTGATCGGCTTGACCCCCTTTCCCGTCGCCGCTGATAAGCAGGCGCTAGAGCGCGGTGTCGAGCTTGCCCCTCGCTTTGACGAGAAAGGCCTGATCGCGGCGGTAGCAACCCATGCCGAGACCGGCGAGGTCCTCATGCTGGCCTGGATGAATGCCGAGGCCCTGAAGCTGACCGTCGACACGGGAGAGGCCCACTATTTCAGCCGTTCACGTCAAGCCCTTTGGAAAAAGGGCGAGACCAGCGGTCAGGTCCAGAAGGTCACCGAACTTCGCGTCGACTGTGATCAGGATGCCATCTGGATCAAGGTCTTGCCACAGGGCGACGGCGGGGCCTGTCACGTCGGATTTCGGTCCTGCTTTTACCGCGTCATGGATCAGGGCAAGCTCGTCGAACGCGATTGAGGCGCTAGAGGACCCTTAACGCGCCTTAGAGGTAGGCCCGGTCACCGCATCAATAACGCTTTTTAGCCCCGTCAAGACGACCTTGCGGGCCTCTTGGCCCTCTTCGGTCTCATCATGGCGCATCAGCCGAAGCGCGTTCATATGGGCTTGAAAGGCCGGATCACTCCACTTGCCTGCCTCACGCGACCGATCGATCAGTTCGCAGAGGCTGTAGGCCGCCTCACCCATCTGCGCCTTACCGAAGGCACCGGCGAGCGCAAAGATTTCATTGGCCACATTATAGCAGTTGGTCAGGGCCTCAGGATTGGGGTCTGCGGTCACCGAGGCTGCACTGTCCAGAAGCTGAAGGACCTTTTTGTCCATCGCACCCAAGACCTTGTCCCGAATGGATTCCATATTGCTTTCGGCGTCATCCATCGCCTCCTGAACGGTCTTGCCGCCGGGAAGCTTGATCAATTTGGAAAGCCGGTTTTCAAATCGGCGTCTTGTTACCGTCACAGCTGTGCTTTCTGAGGCTGGAGCAAGGAATCAATGGCATCTTGGGACATGTTGGGCGTGCTGGCCGTACCCACCTCTAACGGTAAGTCATCAGAGCGCCGCCCTTCGGTTCCCGGCGGTGGACCGACAAATTTGAACCGGCGGTCGGGGCCTGAATAGGTTGGGCACTCGATAAAGACCCGATTTTCCCGCGCGACCCAGATCACCCGATCCAGAAGCACGCGAGGCACGATGGGCTTGGCGACCAAGAAGCTTGCGCCGCAATCGCGTCCCTTGGTGACGTTAGACACTTGGGTGTGGCCGGACATGAAAATGACCGGGGCGGCACAGTTTGGCTCAATTTTCGAGGCGCGTAGCCACTTTACGAACTCATAGCCGTCCATATCTGAAAGCTGAGCGTCGACGATGATCAGGTCCAACAGATGGCTCTTGACCATCTCCATCGCAGACGCCCCAGACATGGCCCGAAGCGGTGTCCGTACACCAAATCCATTGAGCACCTGGACCAGAATATCCATGCCCTGGGGACTGGCCTCCATCAACAGAACGGTGGCCCGCTCGAGGTTGATCTTGGCCTTAGGATTGGTGGGGGGAGGCGGCATGTTTGACCCCTAAAACAGATCGACATCGCCGGGCCTTGTCGCCGCGGCAATACGATCTTCGGCCCGGCGACCAAAACGGCGCACGGAGTGATCGAGGGTTAGATTTTGACTGGCTTGGGCTGGATTGACCTTCCATTCGGGCGGCAGGCCCGGACCAAGGGCTTCGAGAAAGGAGGAAAGGGCCGCTAGGCGTTGTATCAAGGAATCCAGACCTTGGGCCTGAACGATCCGCTCTGCGCTATGGGCGCCTTGCGAGGACGCCATCAGTTCGGCCACCAGTCCTTGGAACCGGTTGCCCATGCCTGCAAGGTCACGGACCTCAAGCGCCGCGGTCTGGATCACTTCAGACAGGCTAACCTGACCATCCGTTGAACCGAGCGTCTGGACTGGACTTGAGGGTTCCATGATCAAAAGAGCTCCAACGCGCCGGACTCGACCGGGGCAGACGGCTTGGTCCGTCGCTCGATTTCAAACACACTGGCCTCATCCTTGGCCAGTGCCATCTGCCGAACCCGCCCAGAAATGGGCCAGTATTGAATCCGCCTGGCCCGCTCACCGCCCAAGCTACCACCGGCGAAACTGATCCCCTCCTGCTTCAGATAGCGCTCAGCAAAGCGGGCATTTTGATCGCCAATATCGGTCAGGCCACTGATGACCCGCGCACCGCCAAAGAGCTTGGCCTGCAACCGCTCACGCCGGGCGCCCTGCCGCAGAAGGCCATTGACCAGAACCTCCATGGCATAGGCGCCGTACCGCACAGAGTCGGTCGTGACATCTTCACCCTCACCACCGGGTAGCAAGAAATGGTTCATGCCGCCCAGACCAGCCAAGGGATCCCGAATACAGGCCGCAACACACGAACCGAGGATGGTGGTCAGCATGACGCTGGCATCATCGGTGACATAGTGCTCCCCCTGAACCACGTGCACACGTCGCTCAGGCAGTGCCAGGGGCTCCTGGTCGCGCGATACGAGGCTCATGTGAGGGGCCCAAAGACCGCTTCGATCTTTTCTTTCAGAATCGTCACCGTGAAGGGTTTAACCAGATAGTTATTGACCCCGAACTGCACCGCGCGTTGCACCAACTCGCGGTCTGCACGGCCGGTCAGCATGATGAAGGCGGTCTTGGCAATCGGGGGATGGCCACGAATGGCGCGCAAGAGGGCCAGTCCATCCAGCTTGGGCATGTTGAAGTCGGATATGACGAGCTGGCTCGGACGTGAGATCAGTTGCCGCAAGGCATCTTCACCATCGACCGCATCGCGAAACTCGGTGAAGCCCAGTTGCTGCAAGCCATTGCGCACCAAGGCGCGCATGGTCATTTGGTCGTCTACGATGAGAACAGAAATTCCCGAGGCCGCTGGCATTACGCCCTCTCCCGCCGGTCTAGATTGCAAAGATTAAGCACCATAGGACCCAAGCGCTCCAAGGGCGCCTGACGCTCTACCGCACCGATTTCAAAGGCCACGCGCGGCATGCCGTAGACAACGCTGGAGGACTCGTCTTGACCAAGGGTGGAGGCCCCCGCATCGCGCATCATCTTCAGACCCTTAGCGCCATCGCGGCCCATTCCCGTCAGGATCAAGCCCACCGACTGACCACCGACCGCGCGCGCGACAGACTCAAACAGCACATCCACCGAAGGGCGATGGCCATTGACCAGATCGGCAGCCTTGAGACGGCAGCGCAGCTGGCCAAGGCCGCTCACCTCCAGATGCTGAGCCCCGCCAGGCGCCAGATAGATCTGACCAATCTCTAAGGGCGCGCCTTCGCTGGCTTCGCAGACCGAGGCTGCGCAGCTGCGATTGAGCCGCTCGGCAAAGCTGGCCGTAAAGCTGGCGGGCATATGTTGGGTGATTACGGTCGGCGGGCAATTGGCTGGAAAGTGCGACAGAACCGCCAGAAGGGCCTCAACACCACCGGTCGAGGAGCCAATGGCCAGAACCCGGCCATCGGACTTAAAGGCGTCGGCCTGCGGTTTGGCGACCACCGCTTGGCTGAAGGCGCGCATCTTGGCGCGGGCCGCCATCTTGACCTTATCGGCCAGCTCGGCAAAGGCCTCCTTGGCCGCAACCCCGTTCATGGGCTTGCCGACACAATCAAAGGCCCCAATCTCCAGGGCCTTGAGGGTCGCGACCGCTCCATGTTGGGTCAGGGTCGAGACCATGATCACCGGCATGGGGCGCAGGCGCATAATCTTTTCGAGAAATTCCAAACCGTTCATGTTTGGCATTTCGATATCGAGCGTAATGACGTCTGGATTTAAGGCCTTGATCGCGGTGCGCGCCTCCAGCGGATCGGACGCGGTTCCGATCACCTCAATGGCGGGGTCTTGCGACAGAACAGCCTTGATCAGCCCCCGCATGGTGGCTGAGTCGTCGACAATCAGGACGCGGACAGGGCTCAAGCCTTACCTCCCACGAGCCGGTAGGTGGTCAGGCCATCAGTCTCAAACAGAGCTGTCGCAGGACCGGACACCCGCTCCGAATGGCCGATATAGAGCCGTCCACCGGGGCCCAGCAGCGGCGCATAGCGGCTCCAGATCCGGGCTTGGGTCTCTTCTTCGAAATAGATCACCACATTGCGGCAAAAGATAACGTCGAACGGGCCCTTCATCGGCCACTGGCCCATCAGGTTCAACTCGCGGAAACTGACCAGATCGCGCGCCGCCTCGCCCACACCCCAACGCTTGAAGGCATCCTCAGGATTGGGCACGAACCAGCGCTTCATGAGATCGCGCGGAATGGCCGAGCAGGATTCCTCGTCATAGAACCCCGCCTTGCCCTCGGCCACCACATTGGGATCGATGTCCGAGGCCAAGATCTTGATGTCGTAGCGTCCCGCATCGGGCAGCAGCGACAGAATGGTCAGGGCGATGGAATAGGGCTCTTGGCCGGTTGAACAGCCCGCCGACCAGATCCGCACCCGCCCACCGCGCTTGGCCTGCGCCAACAGGTCCGGCAAGACCTTGGTCTTCAGATGGTCGAAATGGTGCGGCTCGCGAAAGAAGCGGGTAACATTGGTGGTCAAGGAGGCCAGCATCTTTTGGCGCTCTTCGACCCCGGCCTGACTGGCGACCAGCGCGCAATAGTCTTTGAACGTCTTGAGGCCCAAGGCGCGCAAACGTTTGGCCAAACGCGAATAGGCCAAGGTCGCCTTAGAGTCCGGCAGGGCTATGCCCGCATCGGCATGCAGCATGGCGGCAATGTTGCGAAAATCCTCTTGGGTAAAGGGATATTCCCCCTCTACGAGGTTTTTGCTAGCGCTGACGGGCCGCTTAATGTCTGCCTGATCGCTCATGCGGCCTCAGCCTCACGGTCAGGAAGGACACGCTCCAGATAGATCAGGCTGATCATCCGGCCTTCCATAGACAGGATGCCCTTGACGAACTGTTGGACGAGGTCGGAGGCCACATCGGGCGTCGACTGGATCTGGTCATCGCGAACCGTGATGATGTCGCAGACCGCATCGACTAAGAGACCAACAAGCTGTTCTTCGATCCGGGTCACGATAATGACGTGCCGCTCGGTCGGTTCGGTCATCTGCAGACCCAGACGCGAGCCCAGATCAACAATCGGCAGGACCGCACCGCGCAGATTGATCACACCGCGCACAAAGACAGGGGTTCTGGGCAAGGGCGTTGCGGGGGTCCAGCCGCGGATCTCGCGCACCGACATGATATCGACGCAAAATTCCTGCTCGCCGATCTGAAACGAGATCAATTCACGCAGGGCACTGTTGGAGGATGAGGTGGTCATTGGGGTCATGGTCCTAACCTGCCGCTGCCAGCTTCGCGTCGCTACGAGCCTTTTCCCGTCGCCGGGCGGCTACCACATTGTCGACATCCAAGATCAAGGCCACGCGGCCATCGCCAAGGATGGTGGCGGCGGCAATGCCCTCCACCTGTCGGTAATTGGCTTCGAGCGACTTGATCACCACCTGCCGCTGGCCCTGAATGGCATCGACCATCAAGGCTGCGCGCGCACCACCCTCGCCTTCGACCAGCAGGGCCACGCCCTTGGTCGGATCAAGCGGCGTGGTCCGATAGCCCAGCATCGCCCCGACATCGATCAGCGGGGTATAGGTGTCGCGAATAGCAATGACATAGGCGTCCGGGCCAATGGCCCGCACATCCTGCGCCTTGGGCTGTAGGCTTTCGATGATCGCGGTCAGGGGCGCAACCAGCGTGTGATCACAAACCGACACGACCATACCATCCAAGACCGCAAGGGTCAGGGGCAGGCTCAAGGTAAAGGTCGAGCCTTGACCAGGCCGTGAGGTGATGGCGATCCGGCCGCCGAGCCCCTGAATGGAGCGCTTGACCACATCCATGCCGACGCCGCGTCCGGAAATGTCCGACACCGAAGAGGCGGTCGAGAAGCCGGGCATGAAGATCAGGTTATCGACATCCTCGTCGCTGAGGTTGGAGTCGACCTCGATCAGGCCCTTATCGATGGCAATCTGGCGCACGCGGGGCCGGTCAATGCCCTTCCCGTCGTCTGAGACTTCAATGACGATCCGGCCACTGCGATGGGCCGCCGACAGGCGTACGGTGCCTTCAGGGCCCTTACCCGCAGCAACCCGAACCTCAGGCCGCTCGAGGCCATGGTCGATGGCATTTCGGATCATGTGGGT
>CANKPO010000016.1 GCA_947484535.1 Caulobacteraceae bacterium | reverse complement strand
GCGGACCGATGTGGCACCATGAGCAATGGCGGTCTCAAAATCACCGCTCATACCCATAGAGAGCTTGGCCAGACCATTACGCGCCGCGATCTTGGCGAGCAGCGCAAAGTGCATGCCGGGGGGCACGCCCTCGGGTGGAATGGCCATCAGGCCCTCAATCTGCAGGCCCAAGGCCCGGCACTCGGCGATGAAGCCGTCTGCAAGTGTCGGTGATACCCCGGCTTTTTGCGGCTCTTCGCCGGTATTGACTTGGACATAGAGGCGCGGCGTCCGCCCTTGCCGCGCGGCCTCTTCGGCCAAGGCCTTGGCCAGTTTCGGACGATCCAGCGTCTCGATCACATCAAACAGGGCCACAGCGTCACGGACCTTATTGGTCTGTAGCGGCCCAATCAGGCGCAGCTCCAAGCCCTGGCGTCGGTCGCCCCAACGCTCTTGGGCCTCTTGAACCCGGTTCTCGCCAAAAATAAGCTGTCCTTCGGCCAAAACCGGTGCGATGGCCTCCCATGGCTGTTGCTTGGAGACGGCGACGAGCGCCACATCCTCGGGCGACCGGCCAGCCGCGCGGGCTGCGGATGCCATGCGGGTCAGGATCGTTTGACGGGGCGAGATTTGAGTGTCGGTCATGATGCCATGGAACTGAAGCGGCGCGGCCTGATCGCCGAAGCGGCGAAGCTAGGCCGTCTGGCCCAAAAGCGAAAGGCGCCTCAGGCGCTGGGCGCGAGATCTCTCGTTCTGCCCCACCTTTGGCTGATGACGGATCCTGACCGATTACCCGACCTTTTGGGTACGGCCCTAACCCTGCCCAAGGGAAGCGGGATCATCTATCGTAGCTTTGGCCGTCCTCAGGCGCTAGCCGAGGCCTTGGCCTTAGCTGATTTGGCCAAACGACAAGGCCTGACGCTCTTGATCGGCGCAGATGCGGCCTTAGCCCACAGGGTCGGGGCCGATGGGGTTCACCTGCCCGAACGGATGATGGGCGAGGCGAAACAGGTACGGTCACGCCATCCAGGCTGGATCATCACCACAGCGGCCCACAGCCCCCGCGCCCTCGCCAAGGCCGCCCGGGTGGGACTGGATGCGGCGCTGGTTTCACCGGTTTTCCCCAGCCGGAGCCCATCAGCCGGTCGCGCTCTGGGACAGACACGGCTCGCCGGTTGGGTCAGCAAGGCCAAGCTGCCTGCTATCGCCCTTGGCGGCATAGGCCACAAAAATGCCCGCCTCCTTTCGGGGACGGGCGTCTGGGGCATTGCAGCGATTGACGGCCTTAGAACTTAAAGGCCGTCTCTAGGCGCACACGCGGGGCGCGATCTTGCGGCGCACTATAGCGATTGATCTGGGAGGAGTCGCCCAGCGCCACGGCACCGCCAACGCGCAAGGAGGGTGAGAGCCGATAATAGGCACCCGCCTCAATGTCTTTAAGCTGCATGTCACGACGCGCAGGCTGGTTCAGGTCCAACTTCACGCCCCAACGGGCCTTATCGTCCCATTGTAGCGACCGGCGGGTCGACTGTGCGCCCCACTGGTTCTGATCCTTAGCAAAGGCGTCGGTCGCAGGGGCCAGGTTGGTCGTCACGGTTGCCTTGCCGCGCGGTGCGTCAGCGGCATGCGCCGTCAGTGCCATCCCCGAAAGGATCAGCCCGACCGTGCCAGCGGCTATGGTGCGCAAGAGAGACATAATTGAACCGAGTGAACCTGTGTTTTTAGTCCGACAGTGATCGACACCTAGGATGAACCAAATCGGCCTCGATGCCTTTGATTAAGGGCTTCTTTTCCCCGGGGTCAACACGGAGTCTGATGCCCGCCTTAAGATTCAACCGCCTAATGGGTGGTAAAGATGATTCTGTGGCCCTTTAGTCACGTGATTCCTGTTTGGTGGCAGCCCCGCCATGCTATAGACCGCAATAATGACAGTTTGAGGCGGTCGGGGGCGACAGTGCTGATCCGGACAGTACGGATTGGCCAATGAGTGGAGCGATTGAATATGGCGTTTACGCGTAAGGCGTCTTTGGTGGTCGCGGCCGTGGCCCTGGTGGCGGTTGCTGGCTGTTCGACCCTTCAGATCGGTGGATCCAATGGGCCGGCCGTCTTCCAAACCCAAGAAGAGGGCGGCTTTAACCCCTTCCGTCGTAAGGCGGCTGTGGCCGCTGAGGCCGGTAGCCAGATTGGCGTGAACAGCTATCTGTGGCGCGCCTCGCTCGACACCCTGTCCTTCATTCCCCTGACGTCTGCCGATCCTTGGGGCGGCGTGATCATTACCGACTGGTACACCAGCCCAGAAAAGCCCGATGAGCGCTTTAAGGTCACGGTCTATATTCTCGACACCCGCCTTCGCGCCGATGGCCTGAATGTTGCGGTGTTCAAGCAGGTGAAGGATGCATCCGGCGCTTGGGCCGACTCGGCCACGGCCGCGCAAACCGAGACCGATATGGAAAATGCGATCCTGACCCGCGCGCGTCAGCTTCGTCTGTCGACCATTAACGGCAAGGGGTAATCGGAGCGGCCTTGGCCGCTCCCCCTTCTCGATCCGAGCCCCCCAGCACCGTTTGCACGGTGCCCCCACCCCTTCCTTCTGCCAAAGCCGCCACAGTCATGCCCCGTTACAATCCAAAAGAAGCAGAGCCCAAATGGCGCGCCGCTTGGGATGAGGCGGGGGTGTTCACCACCGTCGCACCCGAGGCCGCTGGTGACCGGCCAAAGTACTATGTGCTGGAGATGTTCCCCTATCCGTCCGGGCGCATCCATATGGGCCATGTCCGCAACTATGCGATGGGCGATGTGGTGGCGCGGTTCAAGCGGGCGAGGGGCTTCAACGTCCTTCATCCCATGGGCTGGGACGCCTTTGGCATGCCGGCTGAAAATGCAGCGATGGAGCGCGGCATCCACCCTAAGGGCTGGACCTATGACAATATCGACGCCATGCGCAGACAGCTTAAGCTTCTGGGCCTATCGGTCGATTGGTCGCGTGAATTTGCGACCTGCGATCCGGACTATTACGGCAAACAGCAGGCCTGGTTCCTAGAACTGCTGGCCAAGGGCCTCGTCTATCGCAAGGAAGGCGTCGTCAATTGGGATCCGGTCGATATGACCGTTCTGGCCAATGAGCAGGTCATTGACGGCAAGGGCTGGCGCTCAGGCGCGACCGTTGAAAAGCGCAAGCTGACCCAGTGGTTCTTGCGCATTACCGACTATGCCGACGCCCTGATCGAAGGCCTTGGCGGCTTGGATCGCTGGCCGGACAAGGTCCGCCTGATGCAGGAAAACTGGATCGGAAGGTCCAAGGGCCTGCGTCTGACCTTTGACTTTTCCGGCTCGGCCCCGGCCGGGTTTGAGAGCGGCTTAGAGGTCTATACGACCCGTCCAGACACGCTCTATGGCGCGAGCTTCTTGGCCATTGCGCCAGATCATCCGTTGGCGGAGCAATTGGCGGCGGCCGATCCGAACACGGCCTCTTTTGTGGCAGAATGCCGTCATGGCGGGACCTCTGCGGCAGACATTGAGGCGGCGGAAAAGAAGGGCCTCAATACCGGCCTATCCGTCGTCCATCCCTTCGATTCCACAAAGACATTGCCAGTTTGGATCGCGAACTTTGTGCTGATGGACTATGGCACCGGCGCGATCTTTGGCTGCCCGGCACACGACCAGCGCGATCTGGATTTTGCCTGCAAATATGATCTGCCGGTTCGGTGCGTGGTCCTGCCCAATGGTGAAGATCCGGCCACCTTTGCCGTAGACAAGGAGGCCTATGTCGGCCCCGGCAAGATCTTCAATTCCGAATTTCTGAACGGTCTTGAGATCGAGCCCGCCAAGGCTGCGGCGATTGACCGGATCGAGGCTCAGAACCACGGCAAGGGCGCAACAGTTTACCGCCTGCGCGATTGGGGCGTCTCTCGTCAGCGCTATTGGGGCTGTCCGATCCCGATCATCCATTGCGAGGCTTGCGGCCCGGTCTCGGTCCCTGTGGACCAGCTTCCCGTCGTCCTGCCCGATGATGTGGAGTTTGATCGTCCCGGCAATCCGCTGCTACGCCATCCCACTTGGCGTCACGTCTCATGCCCCTCTTGCGGCGGCAAGGCGGAGCGCGAAACCGATACGCTCGATACTTTTGTTGACAGTTCTTGGTATTTTGCCCGGTTCGCTGATCCCAAATCGTCTGATCCCGTCAACCGCGCGGCGGCGGACTATTGGCTGCCGGTCGATCAGTATATTGGCGGCGTCGAGCATGCGGTGCTGCATCTGCTCTATGCCCGCTTCATCACCCGCGCCCTTAAGGACACCGGAGCCGTGGGCGTTGAAGAGCCCTTTGCCGGGCTCTTTACGCAAGGCATGGTCACGCACGAGACCTATCGCTTGGCCGATGGCAGTTGGGTCGAGCCCCAAGCGGTCGATATTGTCCACGAGGGCAATCAAAGGCTGGCTCGCCTGATTGAAGGCGGCGAGGCTGTGACCATCGGCGATATCGAAAAGATGTCGAAGTCCAAGAAGAACGTCGTCGCTCCCGAGGACATTTTTGACGCCTATGGGGTCGATGCGGCGCGCCTCTTTGTCATGTCCGACAGTCCGCCAGAGCGCGATGTCCAGTGGACCAATGGCGGCGTCGAGGGCGCTTGGCGCTTTGTCCACCGCGTCTGGAATGAGTTTGATAGCCAGCCAGAAGGCCCCGCGCCCAAGGCCGACTATAGCGGCGATCCCAAATCACTCGAGGTCATCAAGGCCGCCCATCGTCTGATCGGCAGTCTCACCGACTCTATTGAAGGCTTCCGCTTCAATGGCGGTATTGCGCGGCTCTATGAGTTCTTGAACATTTTAAAGGGCTTGCCGGTTGCGGGAGCCTCTGATGCGGCGCTGGCGGCGCGGGCTGAGGCCCTGTCAATCCTCGCAAGGCTGGTCGCGCCCTTCACCCCCCACCTCGCCGAAGAGTGCTGGGCGCGGTTGGGCGGCCAAGGCCTGGTGGTCGATGCGCCTTGGCCGGTCTATGATCCCGCGCTCGCCGCAGAGGATCAACGAACCCTTCCGGTGCAGATCAATGGCAAGCGTCGCGGGGAGGTGACGGTGGCCGCTGGTTTGGGTGAGGCCGAGGTCGAGAAAATAGCGCTGGCGGACGGCGACGTTGCGCGCCACCTTGAGGGCCTGACGGTTCGCAAGGTCATTGTCGTCAAGGACCGGATCGTCAATATCGTCGCCAACTGAACGACCGCTGCGGATCATCGAGGCTAGGGGATCACTTGGAACATCGGATCGTCACATCAGGCCCCACGCGGTGGCTAGCGCTCGGGGCGACCTTGGTGAGCTGCCTTAGCCTCGCCGCCTGCGGTTTCACACCCCTCTATGCCTCTCCGGGCGTGGCTCCGGGGCTGTCGGCAATCGCAACGGATGTGGCGCAAGGACGGGCTGGCTATCTGCTGCGCGAAGATCTGGATGATGCCTTTGGTCGCGACGCCGCCATCCCACCCGCCTATCGGTTGAAGATTATGGTTGAGGAAAAGCGCCTGCCGCGTGGCCTTCGGGTCGACAATGTCGCCAACCGCTATGAACTTCAGCTGAAGGTCACCTATAGCCTGACCGACGCCCAGACCCGCGCCGTCTTGACCAGCGGGCTTGTTCCCATCGCCGTCACCTACGACTCTGCCGACGCCCCCTATGGCGGCATCTCGGCCCAGCAGGATGGTCAAAAACGCGCGGCATCAGAGGCAGCTCAGCAGATCCGGCTCGAGATCGCGCGTTATTTTGCCAGTAGAAAGGCCTCCTAGACCCATGATCTTGGCCAAAAAGCCCGATATTGATCGGTTTTTGGCCCAGCCGGGGTCGGATATCCGCGCTGTTCTGCTCTATGGCAAGGATCGCGCCGTGGTCCGCGAGCGGGCCGATCTGGTCGCGGCCAAGTCGACGCAAAATCCTGACGATCCCTTTGACGTCTCCGTTCTGACCGAAACCGACCTTTCTAACGATTCTGCGCGACTGGTCGATGAGCTGGCGGCCATGTCGCTCATGGGCGGGCGACGGCTCGTGCGGCTGAAACTGACTGGCGAGAAGGGTCCCGTTGATAAGGCCGCCGCCGAGGCGCTCAAACAGCATGTCGAGGGCCTGCTCAATCGCGACGCCATGCTCTTGATCGAAGCCGGAGCGCTGGCCAAGGACTCCGCCCTGCGCAAGGCCGCTGAACAGGCCAAGACCGGGGCCGTGGTCATCCCCTGCTATGAGGACGACACCGGCGACGTCGCAAGGCTGGTCCGTGATCTGCTCAGCAAAGACCGTGTGGGCCTGAGCGCCGATGCTCTTGATCTGATCGTGGCGCGGCTACCCCGGGAGCGCGGGGTGGTTCGCCAAGAGATCGAACGGCTGGTCCTGTTCCTCGGTCCCGACAGCGGCGTGAATGCGACGCCCGCCGATCTGGCCCCCTTTTTGGGGGTCGAGCCTGAAGCCTCCTTGAGTGACGCCGCAGCCGATGCCTTTGGCGGTCGGCTCGGTGCGGCGCAAGCCGGATTACGCCGTGCCTTTGCCGAGGGCGAAAATGGTCCCGCCGCCGTGCGGGCCATTAGCTTCTATATGGGCCGTCTTCGCCGGGTGCTGACCTTGCACAAGAGCGGGGCGGGCCTGCAGGAGGCGGCCAAGTCGTCGGGCATCTTTTGGAAACAGGAGCGCGAGTTCTTGCGTCAAGCCCGCGCTTGGAACCTCGACCAACTCGCTGACCTTCAGCCGGACCTGTTAAATGCCGACAGGGCGTGCAAACAGACCGGCTCGCCTGATACGCTTATTGCGGAAAGACTCGCCTTAACCATTGCGGGCCGAGCGCGCCGTTTAGGGCTCTAGCGGCTAAACCCACCATATTTGGGGGGTGAAAATGCTGTCCATTCAATATCTTGTAGAAAACCGGCGAAATGAGCCTAGTCGCGCGTACCGATACCCGCCGCTGTGCGCGTTAGGCGACGGCACAAATCGTCTAACTGCTCGAGCGTCGCGTAAGAAATGCGAATTTCGCCCGCCCCGTCGCGGTCGAGAATTTCAACGTCCAAACCCAAGATGTCCGACAGGTCCGTTTCTAGGGCGCGCGTGTCTGCGTCCTTGAAGCCGCCCGCCTTGCCCGGCCGGGACGGACGAGAGGCTGAACCGGCACCCGCCTTGCGAACCAAGGCCTCGGTCGCCCGAACCGAAAGACCGCCATCGACGATCTGACGGGCGAGGCCCACAGGATCGGAGGCAGAGACGATGGCGCGCGCATGACCCGCACTTAAGGCGCCGGACAAGAGGAGCGCTTGAACCTCATCGGGAAGAGACAGCAGGCGCAGGGCATTGGCAACATGGCTGCGGCTCTTGCCCACCGTCTGGGCGACCGCCTCTTGGGTGCGGCCAAACCGCTCGATCAGCGCCCGGTACCCCATGGCCTCTTCCACGGGATTAAGATCGGCCCGCTGGACATTTTCGATAATACCGATTTCAAGAACGGCCAGATCGTCGAGCTCGCGCACCAAGATGGGGACGGTCTTGAGGCCAGCCATCTGGGCCGCGCGCCAACGCCGCTCACCCGCAACGATCTGATAGTCACCCGCCGAACCCGGGGCAGGGCGAACCAAAATGGGCTGCAGGATGCCGACCTCACGGATGGAATCGGCCAGTTCGTTAATGTCGCCTTCCGTAAATTGCCTGCGCGGTTGATCCGGATTACGGCGCAAAAGCTCAATCGGCGTCTCGCGCGCCGCCGCTGAGGCGACCGCACGGTCGGCCTCACGCCCCTCTGCGCTGGCCAATTCCGCCTCAGATTCTCCCAATAGGGCCGAAAGTCCTCGGCCCAAACCCCTGCGGCCTTCAGCCATCTGTTTGTCTTTCCTTCAAGGTGGTCACGTCAGGCCGCCTGTGTCTGGCGCGCCCGCTCGCGCGCCACCACTTCCTTGGCCAGCTTCAAATAGGCTTGGCTGCCGGCGCATTTGAGATCGTAGATCAGGACCGGCTTGCCAAAGGACGGCGCCTCGGAGACCCGGACATTGCGCGGAATGACCGTCTCATAGACCTTGTCACCAAAATGGCTGCGCACATCCAACGCGACCTGTTCAGACAGGCTATTGCGCTTGTCATACATGGTCAGGACCACACCCTGGATTTCGAGGGTGGGATTGAGGCTGCCGCGCACCAGATCGACCGTGCGCATCAGTTGGCTAAGGCCCTCGAGCGCAAAGAACTCGCACTGCAGGGGCACCAGAACCGCATCGGCCGCCGCCATGGCATTGACGGTCAGGAGGTTCAGCGAAGGTGGGCAGTCGATCAGCACATAGGTATAGCGATCCGGGCCGGTATCTGCGCGCAAGGCAGCCAAGGCATCGCGCAGCTTGAACGAGCGGCCAGCGACCTGGGCCAATTCCATCTCGACACCTGACAGATCGGCGTCCGATGGCACAATATGCAGGCCGGGCAGGGCGGTTTCGACGGCGGCTTCCAAGATCGGGCGCTCGCCCAAGAGCACATCATAGATGGTCGTGGTCCGCTTTTGACGCGGCACACCCAGACCCGTTGAGGCATTGCCCTGAGGGTCCAGATCAAGGATCAGCACGCGCTGGCCAACAGCGGCCAAGGCGGTGCCAAGATTGATCGCCGTGGTCGTCTTGCCGACGCCCCCCTTTTGGTTGGAAATCGACAGGACACGAAGGGCCGGGATGGGACTATTGGGCACGATAGAGCCTCTTAATCTCGACGATGCGGCCACGAGGATCGCTTCGGCTTGGAAACTGTTGGGTCTGGAAGGTCCAGTCTTTAGCGGCCAATTCCAGTTCAGCGTCGACCCCCTCACCCTTCAAGAACAGGCCCACAGCCCCAAGCTTGAAATAGGGTTGGGCAAAGGTCAAAAGCCGTTCCATCGGTGCAAAGGCCCGCGCTGTGACGCGGTCAACCCTTAGGCCAATGCTTTCCGCGCGCACATTATGGACAATGGCGGGAAGGTCGAGCGCTTCGACCACAGCCTCTAAAAACCGGCACCGCTTAGCCATGCTCTCAACCAGATGGACCTCACCGTCGGGGTCATTCTTGAGCAGGATAGCAAGGATCAGTCCGGGAAATCCTGCGCCCGCTCCCAGATCGGCCCAAACCTTGGCCTCGGGTGCCAGGCTGAGCAGTTGGGCGCTATCAAAGGCGTGACGGCCCCAAAAGTCGGCCATGGCCGAAGGGCCGACAAGGTTCATTCGCGTGTTCCAGTCGGCAAGGAGCCCGCGGTAGGTCTCAATATCGGCCAGTTGAGCGTCGCTTGCTCCGGTCGCGGCCTGAAAGCTTGCGGCATCTGTAACGGAAAGGGGCATGCTGGGGTGATCAAGCGGCATGGGTTGGCCTGCGAACATGGGCGAGCAGGGCGGTCAAGGCGCCGGGGGTCACGCCTTCAATACGGGCGGCTTGGCCAAGCGTCTGGGGCTGGACGCGAATGAGCTTCTCGCGGACCTCGTTGGATAGGCCGCCGACAAGGCCATAGTTGAGGTCGGCGGGCAGGGTGAGGTTCTCATCCCGGCGGAAGGCTTCGACATCGGCGGTTTGACGGTCGAGATAGCCGCTATAGGTCGCATCGATCTCGACCTGTTCGCGCACATCGGGGCTCCATTGGGCGATCTGTGGCCAGACCTGCGTCAGGGCCTCAAACGAGAACTCGGAATAGGCCAGCAGGTGCTTGAGGCTTCGTCTTTGACCGTCGGCCTTGACATAGAGGCCGTGACGACCGGCCTCTTGCGGCGTCAAGGTTAGTTGATCCGCCTGTTGTCGGGCGAGGCGCAGGGCATCAGCCTTGACGGCGTAACGTTCAGCCCGCTCGGTGCCAACACAGCCGAGGGCCAGACCGCGTTCGGTGAGGCGCTGGTCGGCATTGTCTGCCCGCAAGGTGAGACGATATTCGGCGCGGCTGGTGAACATACGATAGGGCTCGGTGACGCCACGTGTGACCAGATCATCGATCATGACGCCAATATAGGCCTCATCCCGCGCAAAGGTCACTGCATCGGCCCCAGAGGCCTGACGGGCGGCATTGAGACCCGCCACCAGACCTTGCGCCCCCGCCTCTTCATAGCCCGTCGTCCCGTTGATCTGACCGGCCAGATAGAGACCGGGCAGACGCTTGACCTCTAGTGCTGGGGTTAGTTCGCGCGGATCGACATAGTCATATTCGATGGCGTAGCCGAACCGGCGGATGACGACCGATTCAAGGCCCGGAATGGTACGGAGAAACAGGGTCTGGGTCTCTTCGGACACCGAGGTCGAGACGCCGTTGGGATAGACCGTGTCGTCATCAAGGCCCTCAGGCTCCAAGAACACCTGATGGCTGGTCTTATCAGCAAAGCGTACGACCTTGTCTTCAATCGACGGACAATAGCGCGGACCCACACCGGTCGTCCGGCCGCCATAGACCGCCGATTCTGTCAGGCGCTCGGCAATGATCTTGTGGGTCTCTTGATTGGTAAAGGTGATGCCGCAAGCAATCTGCGGGGTCGTGATCTTGTCGGTGAGGAACGAGAAGGGCACGGGAGGATTATCAGCCTCCTGCATGTCCAGCTGATCCCAATGGATGGTCGAGCCATCGAGCCGGGCAGGCGTGCCAGTCTTGAGGCGGCCCATGCTTAGGCCAAGGCCATAGAGACGGTCGGCCAGACCAATGGCGGGTTGATCGCCCACCCGGCCCGCTGGAATGCGCTTTTCACCCAGATGGATGACGCCCTTCAAGAAGGTGCCTGTGGTCAGGACAATCCGCGCGGCCAGATAGGCCACGCCCGTCGCGCCAATGACACCGGCGACGCGACCATCCTCGATGATCAGGTCCTCGACCGCCTCGGCATGGAGAATCAGATTGGGCTGATGGGCCAGAGCAGCCTGCATGGCCTCGCGGTAGAGCTTGCGATCGATCTGAGAGCGAGGACCACGCACGGCTGCGCCCTTGGACCGATTGAGCATACGAAACTGAATACCCGCCTGATCGGCCATCCGGCCCATCAACCCATCAAGGGCATCGATCTCACGCACAAGATGGCCCTTGCCCAGACCACCAATGGCGGGGTTGCAGGACATTTCACCCAAGGTCTCGAGCCGGTGGGTCAGCAGCAGGGTCTTTGCCCCAAAGCGCGCTGCAGCCGCCGCAGCCTCGCAGCCCGCATGGCCACCGCCGATGACGATGACGTCCCAGGCCATCGAGGGCAGAGGGGGCTGAATGGCGCTCACGGGTTTGATCATGTGGGGCAGGGCGGGCCAATGTGCCGCTGAGCGTCTTATAGGCCAACCGACGCTTGGCGTCGAGATGAGTCAGGGGCCATGCGGTGCGGAGGGCTATGTTCCACGTGAAACATAACCCGTCGATCATCGCGGCGGCGGCCTATGTTTCACGTGAAACAGATCACTTGCCGATACAGAACGTGGAAAAGACCGCGCCCAGGACATCCTCTGGGTCGATCTTGCCCGTCACCCGCTCGAGCGCCCGCGCCGCCAGACGCACATCCTCGGCGGCTAGTTCGGAGCCAAGCGCCAGAACGCCGAGGGCGCGCTCTATATGAGCAGCGGCTTCAGACAGGTGGACCGCATGCCGTCGCCGGGTCGCCGCCGGAAAGTCCGCGCCGGACAGGGCCGCCGTCACCCGCTCGGTGAGATCAAGGCGCACGACATCAGCGTCGCCCCCTGCAAGACTGAGCCTGTGAACGGCCAGTCCTTGAGCCCGCGCCCAAGCCTCCGCCGCGACGCCATCGGCCGACAGGCCAAGATCCGCCTTATTGATCATACAGACATCGCCCGGTTCAACCAGATCCCTAGCCAAGGCCCAGTCGCCAGACTCTCCCGCGCCATCGACCAGCCAAAGCCGAAGGGCAGCATCTTGCGCCCAAGCTTGAGCCCGCCGCACGCCCTCCTGCTCGATCAAATCGTCGCTCTGACGAATACCGGCCGTATCGGCGAGCAAGAGCTTAAAGCCCGCCAAGACCAGAGGGGCCTCAATAATGTCCCGCGTGGTCCCGGCAATATCGGTGACGATGGCGGCGTCACGGCCAAGCAGCCCATTGATCAGGCTGGACTTGCCCGCATTGGGCGCACCGATCACGGCGACACGATAGCCATCGCGGATCCGCTCCCCCCGCTTGCCGTCATCCAGGGCATAGCGGATCTCAGCGAGCAGACCTTCAAGCGGCGGGCGGGCCATATTGGCCACGGCCTCTGGGACCTCCTCGTCTGGAAAATCAATCCCGGCCTCAAGCATCGCCAAGGCACCGAGCAATTGATCACGCCACAGGCCATAGCGCTGAGACAGTCCACCGGCGAGCTGGTCTAGCGCCTGCTGTCTTTGCGCCGCCGTCTCGGCATCGACCAGATCGGCCACCGCCTCTGCCTGGGCCAAGTCCATACGTTGGTTTTGGAAGGCACGGCGGGTAAATTCACCCGGCTCGGCCATCCGCAGGCCCAGCCTGTCCAGCGCATCGAGAACCCCCTCAACCACCGCCATGCCGCCATGGAGGTGAAGCTCGGCGGAATCCTCGCCTGTATAGCT
>CANKPO010000015.1 GCA_947484535.1 Caulobacteraceae bacterium | reverse complement strand
CTGGTTGTCGCCGGCACCAACGACGCCGTGATGATGGTTGAATCCGAAATTAAGGAACTGCCAGAAGACATCGTTCTGGGCGGCGTCATGTTCGCTCAACGCGGCTTCCAGCCCGTGATCGACGCGATCATCGAGCTGGCCGAGCATGCTGCCAAAGAGCCTTGGGACTTCCACGCTGAAGACCTGTCGCCCTTGGAAAACAAGATCAAGGCCCTCGTCGGCGAAGATCTGAAGGCCGCCTACAAGCTGACCGGCAAGCAAGACCGCCACGCGGCTCTGGACGCAGCCAAGAAGATCGCCGCTTCGGCGCTGATCAAGTCAGACGCCAACCCAGACGGCTATGACAGCAGCAAGTTCGGCTCTGCCTTCAAGGAATGCGAAGCCTCGGTTCTGCGTCGCGATGTTCTGGAAACCAAGATCCGCATCGATGGCCGTGCCCTCGACAAGGTCCGTCCGATCATCGGTGAAGTGGGTATCTTGCCCCGCGCCCACGGTTCGGCCCTGTTCACACGCGGCGAGACCCAAGCCCTCGTGGTTGCCACCCTCGGCACCGGCGATGACGAGCAGTTCATCGACGCGCTGGAAGGCACCTACAAGGAAAACTTCCTGCTGCACTACAACTTCCCTCCCTATTCGGTCGGTGAGACCGGCCGCATGGGTTCGCCCGGTCGCCGCGAAATCGGCCACGGCAAGTTGGCTTGGCGCGCCCTGCGTCCCATGCTGCCTGCCAAGTCGGACTTCCCCTATACCATCCGTCTGGTCTCCGAGATCACCGAGTCGAACGGCTCGTCCTCGATGGCCACGGTCTGCGGCTCCTCCTTGGCGCTGATGGATGCGGGCGTGCCGATGATTAAGCCTGTGTCGGGTATCGCCATGGGTCTGATCCTCGAGCCCGATGGCTATGTGGTTCTGTCGGACATCTTGGGTGATGAAGATCACCTCGGCGATATGGACTTCAAGGTTGCCGGTACCGCTGACGGTATCACCAGCCTGCAGATGGACATCAAGATCCCCGGCATTACCGAAGAGATCATGGATAGGGCCCTTAATCAGGCCAAGGGTGGTCGTCTCCACATCCTCGACGAGATGGCCAAGGCCATTGACGGTGCCCGTTCTGAGATCGGCGAATATGCCCCTAAGATCGAGACCATCAACATCCCCACCGACAAGATCCGTGAAGTCATCGGTTCGGGCGGTAAGGTGATCCGCGAGATCGTCGAAAAGACCGGTGCCAAGATCGACATCCAAGATGATGGTACGGTCAAGGTTTCGGCTTCGGACGGCTCCAAGATCAAGGCCGCCATCGACTGGATCAAGTCGATCGCCTCCGAGCCTGAGCTGGGCGCGATCTATGACGGTAAGGTCGTCAAGGTCGTCGATTTCGGCGCTTTCGTGAACTTCTTCGGCGCCAAGGACGGTCTGGTCCATATCAGCCAACTGTCCCAGAACAAGGTCGCCAAGACCTCGGACGTGGTGACTGAGGGCCAAATCGTGAAGGTCAAGCTCATGGGCTTCGACGATCGCGGTAAGGTCAAGCTGTCCATGAAGGTTGTGGATCAGGAAACCGGTGAGGACCTGACCAAGCGTGAAGTGCCAGCCGAAGAGGCCGGTGCCTAAACCGACCTTAAAAACTTAAGACAAGATCGCAGGCGGGCCCCACAAGGCTCGCCTGTTTTCTTTTGAGTGATTACCAATAATAGTATTTGCTCCTGCTCGTCATGGCTGTATGGAGGTGATTGATATTTAACCCCTTAAGGCTGTGTCTGATCATGGAGGCAAAGACGGGCTATGCCTTGGTGGCACAGGAGCGGGCGCGAACCCTTTTGGTGCGTTTGGCCCTGGCGGCTTTTCTTGCCGTCACCTCAGCCATTGTCTCGCCCTCTTGGTGGCCCGCCTATTGGTTCGTCGCCGTCTGTTGCGGTCAAGGGCTGGACCATCTGATTCTCAGGCCCTTTCGCCGCGCCCCCACCGATAGGCGGTCGGCGGCCTATCGGGCCATGTGCTGCGTCGTGGTTTTTCTCAATACCGCGCTCTATGCCTCGACCAGCCTCTATCTTTGGCAAACGGGCGGTGACATCGGCAAGGCCTTTGCCATGATCCAGGCCTGCGGCGGTCTGTTGCATGTCAGCCTGCACATGCGCCGCGAGCGGTCGTTGCTGATTTCGGCAGGACTGGCCCATATCCTATTTCTGTTGGGGCTTCCGGCCTTGGAGCTGGTCTCGACCCGGCCATGGGCGATCCTTATGGCCACGCTCGGCGGGCTCTATTTCATCTCACAGCTGTTCATCGCGGTGCGCCAAGCCAATGCTGAAGCCATGGCCTTGGAAGCGGCCAGAGCTGCGGCCGAAAGGGCGAGCTTGGCCAAGACCGAATTTCTGACCACCATCAGCCATGAGATCCGCACACCGATGAATGCGGTGGTGTCAGCAGGCTTTCTCTTAAAGCGAACATCCCTGACCCAAGAACAGATGAGCCACCTGTCCATGCTGACCCATGCCAGCGACGTGCTACTCGGTCTGCTGAATGATGTGCTGGACCTGTCACGGATCGAGGGCGGTAAGCTGGCCATCACCAATTCAGATCTAGACCTGCATGATCTGTTGAACGTCCTCGTGGCCCTCTGGAGGCCCCAAATTGTCGAGAAGGGCTGTCTGCTCAATCTGGATCTCGATCCGAAGGTGCCGCAGGCCATCCGCGCCGATCCCCTGCGCCTGCGTCAAATCCTGTTCAACCTGCTCTCCAACGCGGTCAAGTTCACCGAGCGTGGCCATGTCACCTTGCGGGTCAGGCTGGGGGGTGAGGGTCGGCTCTGTTTTGAGGTCGAGGACACAGGCTGCGGCATTCCTGAGGCGGCCCTTCCTCGGCTGTTTCAGAGTTTCGAGCAGGTCGATAGCAGCACGACGCGCCAATATGGCGGCAGTGGTTTGGGTCTCGCCATTAGCCGAAACCTTGCCCATCTGATGGACGGGACCTTGACCGTGACGTCGCAGCTTGGCCTTGGGTCCGTGTTTCATCTGGATCTGCCGCTATTGCCGATATTGGGTCCGCAGTTTGTCCATGACCGCCGCCGTTTGGCGCGTGAGCCCCTGTCGCCAGAGCCCTTGCCCACACGGCTCGACCCCATGAAGGTGCTGGTCGCTGAGGATCATGAGGTCAATCGCAAGATCATCGGCCTGTTCCTTGATCCCATCGGCTGCGAAGTGGCCTTTGCCGTCAATGGCCAAGAGGCGGTAGACTTGGCGATGGCGCGTCCCTTTGATGTGATCTTCCTCGACATGCAGATGCCGGTCATGGACGGGCTCGAGGCGGCGAGGCTCATCCGCAGCGGCGGCCTAAACGCCAAGTCTCCCATCATCGCCATCACCGCCAATGTCTTGATGTCTCACCGTCTGGCCTGGAGCGAGGTCGGCGCTGATGCCTTCCTGTCCAAGCCGATAGACCCAAACCTGCTGGTCGCAACCCTAAAACAGGTTATCAATAGTCAAGAGGATGCGGAGCCTAGCCAGATTCCGATCCCATGATATGATGATCATCATTCTATAGGTTGGGGTCGAGACATGACAGCGAAGGTTGCCTTGATCATTGGGGCAGGAGATGCCTTGGGCGGAGCCATTGCCCGTCGTTTCGCGCGTGAAGGCTTTATTGCGGTTGGTGTTCGCCGTCAGCAGGACAAGCTCACCGCTCTGGTCGAGGCCATCGAGGCCGAGGGCGGCAAGGCCTTTGGCTTTGGCTGTGATGCGCGCAAGGAAGAGGAGGTCATTGCCCTCTATGACCGGATCGAAGCTGAGATCGGCCCGATTGAGGTCTGCGTCTTCAATATCGGGGCCAATGTCCGCTTCTCGATCTCTGACACCACCGCGCGGGTCTATTTCAAGGTCTGGGAGATGGGCTGCTTTGCGGGCTTCCTCACGGGGCGCGAAGCGGCCCGCCGTATGGAGCCACGTGGCAGGGGTACGATCCTGTTCACCGGTGCCACCGCTAGCGTCCGGGGCCGCGAAGGCTTCTCAGCCTTTTCGGGGGCGAAACATGCCCTGCGCGCCTTGGCTCAATGCATGGCCCGAGAGCTTGGCCCCAAGGGTATCCATGTCGCGCACACTCTGATTGATGGTCCGATTGATACCCAATGGATCGCCGAAAACTTCCCTGAATCCTACGCCCGCAAGGCCCATGATGGGATCCTTAATCCGGACCATATTGCCGACAACTATTGGCATCTGCACACCCAACCCCGGGATAGCTGGACCCACGAGCTCGATCTGCGGCCCTGGTCAGAAAGCTGGTAGGCGCTCGACCGTTGATTTTTGGACGCCCCAGTCCATTTGAACATTGAGTCAGAAGGGCTAGCCCGATAGACAGGCTGTTCAAACTTAAAGTTCGGGGGCCGGCGCATGCCGAGAGCGAAACTCATTCCAATGCTGGTGGCTGCGGTCGTCGGTCTGGGCCTCATCGCTGGCGTCGGCGTCTGGTGGACCGACAAGCAGCGCTACGAAAAGACCGACAATGCCTATGTGCAGGCCGATACGGTCACGGTCAGCCCCCAGATTGACGGCTATGTCGCCGAGGTCTTGGTCGCCGATAACCAAAGGGTCGAGGCCGGTCAGGTGCTTGTGCGCCTAGATGCCTCCCAATCCGAAGCCAAGCTGGCCCAAGCCGTTGCCAAGGTCGCGGCCCTTGAGGCGGCGATCAGGGGCGTGGATGATAAGGCCTCGCTCGAGCAGGCCCTGATCGCTCAGCGCGCCGCCGTCGTGACCAGTGCCAAGGTCGATGCCCAGCGCGCGGCGCTTGATCTGCAACGATACCGCGCCCTGTCTGGCAATGGCTGGGTCTCCGACCAGCGGCTCCAGACCGTCGGCGCCGCTGCCGCCCAGACCAGTGCCACTGTCGCCCAGGCCGAAGCCAGTCTGCAGGCTGAGCGTCAGGTCGCCAATTCCCTGACCTCCGCCAAGGCTCAAACCAGTGCCGAGGCCGCTGCGGCCCGCGCGGCGATGCAGCAGGCCAAGATTGAAGTTGAACGCACCGTCATCCGCGCGCCGGTGGCCGGTATTGTCGGGGCCCGCGCGGTGCGTCCTGGCCAGTATATTCGCCCCGGTTCGGCCCTGATGAGCGTCGTGCCCCTGACAGACACCTTTGTTCTGGCCAACTTCAAAGAGACGCAAGTTAGCCGTATCCGGATTGGCCAGAGCGTCGAGATCAAGGCCGATGCTTTCAGCAAGACCCCGATCCGGGGTCGGGTTGACAGTTTCGCCCCCGCTACCGGTTCTGAATTTGCCCTGATCCCCGTCGAGAATGCCGTGGGCAACTTTACCAAGATTGTCCAGCGCGTGCCGGTCAAGATCGTTGTGGAAGCCAATGATCCGCTTAAGGGAGCCCTGCGGCCCGGTCTGTCGGTCGAGGTTCAGGTCGATGTCCGCGGCAAGACCGGTCCTTCCTTTGCCGAGGCCAGTTCTGCGGCGCGACAGCCAGCCCCTGCGGCGGATCCTAAGAGCGCGGCTCAGTGAGCCAAACCGGCGCAGCCGCGCCTGACGTCGGCGCTCCGGCCACAGTTGACTGGGTCAAGCTCTTTCTAGGGTTTGGCGCGATGGTGGTTGGCCAGTTCATGGCCGTCCTCGACATTCAGATCGTGGCCTCGTCCTTGCCTCAGATTCAAGCGGGCATTGGTGCCAGCGCCGACGAGGTCAGTTGGATCCAGACCTCCTATCTGGTGGCCGAGGTCGTGATGATCCCGCTCTCGACTTACCTGTCCAGAATCTGGGGCACTCAGAAGGTCTATCTGGCCTCTTGCTTTGGCTTTGTGGTGATGAGCGTCGCCACGGGCTTGGCGTCGAACATCGAGACTATGATTGTGATGCGGGCCCTGCAAGGTTTTGTCGGCGGGGCCATGATCCCCACGGTCTTTGCCGTGGCCTTCACGGCCTTCCCGCCGGAGAAGCGGATGTTGTCCAGCGTGATCATGGGGATGATCATTACCCTCGCCCCGACGGTCGGCCCTGTTCTGGGTGGACATCTGACCGAGTGGCTGAACTGGCGTTGGCTGTTCTTTATCAATGTGCCCCCCGGCCTTCTGGTCCTGTATCTGGTCAGCCGCTATGGCGATTTCGACAAGGGCGACCGGGCCCTGACCAAGGGCTTTGATTGGATCGGTCTGGCCTTTATGGGCGTCTTCCTCATGGCCACGCAATTTGTCTTGGAAGAGGGCGCGCGGAAGAACTGGTTTGAGGATGATCTCATCCTGCTGCTGGCGGTCACGGGGGCCGTCTGCGGCGCGATCTTTGTCTGGCGGTCCTTGAGCTACAAACAGCCCATTGTCGAACTGCGGGCCTTCCAGAACCTGAACTTTTCGGTTGGCATCGTGATGACCTTTGTCACCGGCATCTGTCTGTTCGGGGGCACCTATATGCTGCCTCTGTTTTTGGGGCGGATCCGAGGCTTTTCGTCGGGCGAGGTTGGCACCACCATGGTGGTTGGCGGTCTGGCCATGTTCTTGACCGGTCCGATCCTTGGCCGCTGGGTTCGGTTAATGGATCCGCGCTATCCGCTGGCCTTTGGGTTTGTCTGCGCTGGCTATGGCTTCTGGCTCGGACATGCTGTGACCCCGCAATGGGGCTATTGGGAACTGGCCAGTCTCCAAGCCTTCCGAGGATCTGGGATCATGATCGCTATGATCGCCAGCCAGAACGTGACCATGGCGACCCTGCCGCCGGACCTGATCAAGACCGCTTCGGGTCTGGTCAACCTATCGCGCAATGTCGGCGGAGCGATGGGATTGGCGGTTCTGACCACGGTCTTGAGCACCTCGACAAAACTGCACATGAACGAATTGTCTTCGCGCATGACCGTGGCCAGTCAAAAGGGCCAAGAGATGCTCTCGGGCATGGCCATGAAAATGAGCGAGATGGGGGTCTCTGACCCGGCTGCGGCCAGCCGCAAGGTGCTCCAATCTCTGCTGATGAGAGACGCTGCGACCTTGGCCTATGGTGATGCCTTTACGGCCCTGGCCATTTGCTGCTTCTTCGCCGCCTTTGGTGCCCTCTTCGTCCGACCCGCCCCTAACATGTTCGTTGCCCAACCGGTAGAGGATCACTGATGCCGCGCGTGGTGGGCCAGATCGATCAGGTCAAGAGCGAGGCCATTCTCGATGCCGCCTCGGATGTGCTGGGCGAACGCGGGCTGGGTGCGTCGATTGAGGCCATTGCCCGCCGTGCCGCCGTGTCCAAACAGACCATCTATAATCACTTTGGGTGCAAGACGGCCCTGATTGAGGCGCTGGTGGCCAGGCGCGTCTCCCACATCACCGCCCCTTTGCGTGTCCCCGGTGCTGCGGAGCAACCGATCGAGACCCTGACGGCGCTGGCCCAGACCTTGATCGAGATTGTTTCCAATGTTCGGGCCTATTCCCTTATTCGGGTCACGGTTCAAGGCGCTGGGGCCATGCCGGAACTGGCCAAGGCGGTGTTTGAAGCCGGACCGGCCACCACCCGCGCCCTGATCGCCGACTATCTGGCAGCAGAGACCCAAGCGGGCCGGATGGCCGTTGATGACCCCATGGAAGCGGCGGAGTTCTTTGCCGGCATGTGCTCAGGCCACCGGCAATTTCGCGCCCTCATGGGCATGGAGGTCAATGCCGATCCAGACCAGATTGCCCATCTGGCCCAAACCGTCGCCAAGCGATTTTTCAGGGCCTATGCCCCCTAAGGCGTGCGTGCCACCTAGGTTTTCCGCGCCGTTAGGTTTACAGCGATAAGATAATCACATTGGGAAGGATCAGGACATGACGGGATCACTAAACGGCAAGGTTGCGGTCATTACGGGCGGTTGTTCCGGCATTGGCCTTGGCACGGTTGAGCTCTTTATCGCTGAGGGCGCGAAGGTGGTTTGCGCCGACCTGCAGGACGAAAAGGGCGCCATGCTTGAGGCCCGTTTCGGTGACCTTCTGCGCTATGTCCACTGCGATGTGACCCAAGAGGCCGATATTGCTAAGGCGATCAATATGGCCGCAGAGGCCTTTGGTGGCCTTGATATCCTCTTCAACAATGCCGGGTCGGGCGGCGCCCCAAATGGCGTTGAAGACATGACCGCAGAGGCTTGGGACAGTGTCCAGAACCTCTTGGTTCGCTCGGTTATCTTGGGCATGAAACATGCCGTTCCCTTGATGCGCGCGCGCGGCGGCGGGGCCATTGTCAATACGGCCTCTATCGCTGGCCTCCAGGCGGGCTGGGGTCCGCTCGCCTATTCCACCGCCAAGTGCGCCGTGATCCATCTGACCAAGTGCGCCGCAGCCGAGCTGTCGCCGCAGAAGATCCGCGTCAATGCCATCTGCCCCGGCCTGATCGCGACCTCGATCTTTGGGGCCTCCTTCGGTCTGCCGCGTGAAGTGGCCGATCAGATGGCCGCGCAGATCGCCTCGGTCGCGCCAGACTTCCAGCCTGTGCCTAAGGGCGGTATGCCGGATGATATTGCCAAGGCCTGCCTCTATCTGGCCTCCGATGCCTCGGCCTTTGTCAGCGGCACCCATCTGGTCGTCGATGGCGGTATCACCATTGGTGGCCGCAGTTCTTGGGACAAGAGCGCGCCATCGCCCCTGCTGGTCGCCCTTGGCATTACGCCTGAGCAGGCCGAACAGATGCGTCTGGCCATGGCCGCACAGCAGGGATGATAGGCCTGTCGCCAAGATTGAGAGCGGTCCGCTGGGCCGAGGGTCTCGCGCCGAATGTGCGTGGGGCCCTGTGGATGCTGGTTTCGGCCCTGACCTATACGGCCATGACCACCCTGATCAAATTTCTTGGCGACGACTATCCGGCCTCTCTCCAGACCTTCTATCGTCAGGCGGCGAGCATGATCGTGCTCGCCCCCATGATGATCAAGGATTGGCGTGGCACCTTTACGACCAGTCGCCCGGGCATAATGCTGTTTCGGTCAGCCGCCGGTGTGGTGGCCATGATCCTGGGCTTCTATTCGGTGCAAAAGCTGCCGCTGGCCGAGGCCAATGCCCTATCCTTTACCCGCACCCTTTGGCTGGTGCCGCTCGCCGCCTTTGTGCTGCGTGAGAAGCTGGGCCTGCTCCGCATCGGGGCCAGCCTTGTCGGCTTTGGCGGGGTGCTGGTGATGCTTCAGCCGGAGGCGGCGGCCCATAGTGGCTTTACCATGCCGCAGTTGGCGGCGCTGGCCTCGGCCTTCCTCTTTGCCCTGACCATCACTGGCATGAAGGTCATGACGCGCGATCACAAGACCATCACCCTCTTGGCTTGGGCCGCAGTGCTGGGCCTAGTCTTTGCCTTGCCACCGGCCTTGCTGGTCTGGCGTTGGCCCAGTCCCATGGATCTGGCCCTTTTGGCGGGGATGGGTGTGCTAGGGGTGGTGACCCAGGCCTGCTACATCAAGGGCATGCAGATCGGTGATGCGGGCGCTATGGCGCCCATCGACTATACGCGGCTAGTCTTTGCGGTCCTGTTTGGTCTTGCCTTTTTCCACGATATTCCCAGCGTCGTGACCATGGTCGGGGCGGCCATCGTGGTCGGCTCGACCCTGATCATCACCTGGCACGAACAGCGCGAAGCCAAGAGGGCCAAGGCTGAAGCTGTCGCGCTAGAGGTCTAGCCGCATCAGACCTAAGGCGATGGCGGCTTGACCCCCATAGTAAAGGGCCCAGATCGCATAGGCGCTCATTCGCTCCGATCCTGCAATCCTTGCGCTGCGAAAGAGGTCCGCTGAAAGGATCGCGTCCGAGGCCATGAAGGCCAAGGCCCCAACCATCACCGGCCAAGCGGTCCAAGGCAGTAGAAGGCCGGTGGCCAACATGGCCACGATGGCGCCGACATAGGCACTGACCGCCCACCTCATCGCTCCCAGATGCGGCCACAGCCAAGCGAGCATACCCATGCCGCCCAGTGCTGACACGGCAATCAAAACAGGCCTGATGGGCTCCGACAGGGCGCTCGGCTCGCCTGCGCTCCAGAACAGGGCGACATAGATCAGATGGGCGACCAGAAAGCTGGCCAGACCCAGAGGCAGCCACTTCTTTGGGTCCCCCGCCAAGAACCCATCCCCGACCGCTGAGAGCACCAAGGCGGCGGGCAGCAGTAGGGCCACGCCCTGCTGAGGGCCGGTCAAATAGGCGATCAGGGCCAGAGCGGCGACCGGCACCATCTTGATCACGGTGCGCAGGGGCGAGACCGGAGCCAAGACCCAGAACGCCCCATAGGCCAGCGCGCTGAGGGCCGAAACCAGCCAAAGGGCGGTGATCATGGGCAAGATCCTAAAATGAGGCGGGCGCGGGGGCCTCGAATAGGGCCCCTTCGCGAAGAAATGACACCAACCGGCCAAGGTGCCCTTGCGTCAGACTTGGACTCTGCGTCCATGAGCGGTACATCCCTAATCAGGTCGAACCAACGACTTCATCATGAAAAGCAACAACAGGGAACTCGTCCAATGGAGCTTAATTCTTCGGTTGCCGCCGTCGTGACTGGCGGGGCCTCTGGCCTCGGCGAAGCCACGGCACGTGCCTTGGCGGCTCGCGGCGTTCGCGTCGCCATTTTCGATATGAACGAACAGAAGGGCGAAGCTGTCGCCGCGGACATTGGCGGCGTGTTCTGCAAGGTCAATGTCACCAGCGATGACGATGTCGATGCTGGCTTTGCTAAGGCCCGTGCGGCCCACGGCCAAGAGCGCATCCTGATCAATTGCGCTGGCACCGGCAATGCCGCCAAGACCGCCAGCCGCGACAAGACGACCGGCGAGACCAAGCACTTCCCGCTCGACGCCTTCAACATGATCTTGCAGATCAACCTGGTCGGCACCTTCCGCTGCATCGCCAAGTCGGCGAAGGGCATGCTGGATCTGGAGCCTCTCGAGGACGGCGAGCGCGGCGCCATCGTCAATACGGCCTCGGTGGCGGCTGTCGACGGCCAGATGGGCCAAGCGGCCTATTCGGCTTCCAAGGGCGGCATTGTCGGCATGACCCTGCCCATCGCCCGCGACCTGATGGGTGACGGTATCCGCGTCAACACCATCCTGCCCGGCATCTTCAACACCCCGCTGATGCAGGGCGCGCCAGAGCCTGTGAAGGCCGCGCTGGCCGCTTCGGTGCCCTTCCCCAAGCGTCTGGGCAATGCCAACGAATATGCGTCCTTGGCCGTGGAAATGTGTTCGAATAGCTATTTCAATGGCGAGCATGTCCGCATCGACGGCGCCATCCGTATGGCTCCGCGCTAAACCAAACGGACTTTTATAAGAAGGGCGCAGGTCTTCGGATCTGCGCCTTTTTTATTGGATTATCCTCGTCACCTGGAGCAAAGCCGCGTTAGACTTTGCCCGCCGGTTAGGAACCTCGCAGCAGAATGAGGTGCCGCCGGCCAAAGGGATCGTCATGACCAGCACCACGCCTCAGATCTTGCGCACGCCCGATGAGCGCTTTTCGGCCATCACCGACTATCCGTGGGCACCCCATTATCTGGAGGTCGAGCCCGGTTTGCGGATGGCCTATATCGATGCTGGGCCTGCCGATGCCACCGAAACGGTGCTTTTGGTCCATGGCCAGCCCATGTGGGGCTATCTCTATCGCAAGATGATCGGGCCTTTGGCGGCGGCGGGATACCGGGTCATTGTGCCGGACCTGATCGGCTTTGGCCGCTCGGACAAGTTCACCGACCAAAGCCGTTACAGCTACAGCGCCCATGTCGGCTGGCTCAATCAGTTGGTTCGGCAGCTCGATCTCAAGCGTATGACCGTCTTTGGTCAGGACTGGGGCGGGCTTTTGGGCAGTCGGGTACTGGCCGAGAATGAGGCCCGCTGCTCGCGCGGGGTCATGTCCAATACCGACCTGCCCGGCCACGGTCCCGGCTTTCCGGGCCTGAGCCCTCAAGGACCCCTATCGCCTGAGACCCTCAAGGCCCAGTTCGGCATCGATTGGCGCGAGACGGTCGATGAGGATGACCGTATCAATCCCGAAAAGATTGCCGCCGTGATCGTCCGCAAATCCATGACCTATTTCCTCGATTGGCGGGTCTATAGCCAAGAGGTGGCAGAGCTCTTGCCATCCAAAATCGTTCCAGGCTGGTGTGTCACGCCCCTGTCGGACGCGGCCAAAGCGGCCTATGACGCCCCTTTCCCAGATGAGCGCTATATGGCCGGGCCGCGCCGGTTCCCGATGCTGGTGCCCATCACGACGGACGACCCCGAACGCGAGATCAATGAGGCCGCTTGGAAGGTGCTCGAGGGCTGGCACAAGCCGTTCTTGACCCTGTGGGGCACGCAATGTCCCTTTACCTTCATGAACCGGGGTGGGGCCTATCGCACCCGCATTCCCGGCGCGTCCCTGCCGGGGATTGAGCACAAGGTCTATGGGGCCGGGCACTATATCCAAGAGGATTTCGGCCCAGAGATTGCCGCCGACATGATCACCTTTATCGAGGCCTTCCCCGTCCCTTAGGGCTTAGGCTCGGGCCGAATGACCTTTGGGCCGAGATTTTCGACGACCTGCTTGGCATCAAAGGCCTTGGGGTCGTTGACGGGCTTGGGACCGGTGCCAAGGACGATCTCAGAATAGGCCTCGTACCTTTCAAGGGTCTGTTCTTCGCTGCGCATGCGCCAGGCCATGTCGTCCATAAAGGGATAGGCATAGCCGATCACGACCCCGCGAGAGACCAAGAGGGTTGGGCGCCACAT
>CANKPO010000014.1 GCA_947484535.1 Caulobacteraceae bacterium | reverse complement strand
GTGCGCCTTGAGCAGAAGGATCACACCTTCCTCTATGCCCAAGACGATATGCTGGTCTTCATGGATACGGTCAATTACGAGCAGATCGAACTGCACAAGGACTTTGTCGGCGAAGAGCGGGCTCAGTTCTTGCAAGACGGTATGGCCGTGGTGCTCGAGTTCCACGAAGAGCGCCCCATCGGTATCGCCCTGCCCGACACGGTCGTCCTGACCGTGGTGGAGGCCGATGCGACCGTGAAGGGCCAGACTGCCTCATCGTCCTACAAGCCCGCCAAGGCCGACAATGGCATGCGCATCATGATCCCACCCTATATGGGCACGGGCGAGCGCATCATCGTTTCGACCGAGACCGGCGAATATCTGCGCCGGGCCGACTGATCCAACAGGCGACCTCTCTGCGCCTCTGCCCCTGATCCTCTTGTTAGAAACAGACCGACCGTGACCACGCCCACTACCCTCCTAAAGGTTATGATCGACGCCGTTCGCAAGGCGGCGCGCGGCCTGACCCGCGACTTTGGCGAAGTGGCCGAGCTGCAGGTCTCCAAAAAGGGCGCGGGCGACTATGTCTCGGCTGCCGACATCAAGGCCGAGCAGGTCCTGTTTGAAGAGCTGATGCGGGTGCGTCCCGGCTATGGCTTTATCGGCGAAGAGCGCGGCCTGATCGAGGGCAGTGATAAGACCCACACCTGGATCGTCGATCCACTCGACGGCACCACCAACTTCCTACACGCCATCCCCCATTTTGCGGTGACAGCGGCGCTGGAACGTGACGGGGTGATCGTGGCCGGTGTGACCTATAACCCGATCAGCAACGAGATGTTTTGGGCGGAAAAGGGCAAGGGCGCCTATCTGAACGATAAGCGCCTGCGCGTCGCGGCTCGTCGTCATCTCGATGAGACGGTACTGGCCACCGGCATTCCCTTTATCGGCAAGCCCGGCCATGCGGTGTTCCTGAAAGAACTGCATCAGGTCTCGCAAAAGGTCAGTGGCGTGCGCCGCTTTGGCTCGGCAGCCCTGGATCTGGCCTATGTCGCCGCTGGCCGCTTTGACGGCTATTGGGAGCGGGGCCTGCAGAACTGGGATATGGCGGCAGGCACCTTGCTGGTCACCGAAGCGGGCGGCAAGGTCACCGATGCGGACGGCGATATTGCGCCCCTGCACAGCGGAACGGTTCTGGCCTCCAGCCTCGAACTTCACCCCCTGATCCTCGAGACCCTCAAGGGCGCGCGATAAACATCAAACGGTCATGAATTTTGGGCTAGGGTGAGGGTTCTGTCCCCCATCAAGGCCCCGCCCATGTCCCTTTCTCGTCGTGATCTCCTGGCCAGCAGCGGAGCGATGCTTGCCATGACCTTGCCCCTTGATGCTTCGGCGGCGACACCCAAGGCCAAGCTCCCCCTGATCATCGGCCATCGTGGCTGTAGCGGTGAGCGGCCTGAACACACGCTGGCCGCCTATAGCCGAGCCATCGAGCAGGGCGCCGACTTCATCGAGCCGGATCTGGTCCTGACCAAGGACGGCGTCTTTGTTTGCCGCCACGAGAACGAGATCAGCGGCACGACCAATGTCGCCTCGCGCCCTGAATTTGCCGAACGCAAGGCCACCAAGACCATTGATGGCCAAGCCCTGACCGGTTGGTTCACCGAGGACTTTACGCTCGGTGAGATTAAGACCCTGAAGGCCCGCGAGCGTTTGCCGCAGCTTCGGCCCGCCAATACCGCCTTTGATGGCCAATTCGACGTTCCGACCCTTGACGAGGTTCTGGCGCTGGCCAAGGCGGCCAAGGTTGGGGTCTACCCTGAACTGAAACACCCGACCTATTTCGCTAAGATCGGCCTTCCTATGGAGGGGCGCTTTGCCGAGAGGGTGAAGGCGGCAGGGCTCAATTCAAAGTCTGCACCAATCTTTGTCCAATCTTTCGAGACCACCAGCCTGATCATGCTGCGCGGCATGATCAGCTGTCGTCAGGTCTTCTTGATGGACTCTGAAGGGGCTCCCGCGGACCTCGTCGCTGCGGGTGACAAGCGCACCTATGCCGATCTGGCGACGCCCGAGGGTTTGAAACAGGTGGCCAAGTTTGCCGACGGGATTGGACCCTATAAGGCCATGATCCTGCCCACCGATAAGGATGGCAACTGGACCCAGCCCACCAGCCTAGTGGCCGACGCCCATGCCGCAGGTCTCGTGCTCCATCCCTATACCTTCCGCGCAGAAAACGCCTTCCTGCCACCGGCCCTGCGCCTCGGTGATCCCAAGGCGGCGGACTATATGGCCCAGCACGGCAATATGGCCGCCGAGATCCAACGCTTTGTCGCGCTCGGCATTGACGGACTGTTCACCGACTCTCCGGGTTTGGCGGTCGCGGCCACGCGCTAGCCCCCTACCCCGGCTTCGCCGGTACTTCCCCCAGAGGGGGAAGATTTGCTGCTCTTAGATCTTCCCCCTCTGGGGGAAGTGGCGCGAAGCGCCGTAGGGGGCCTTGTTTGCCTACCCCGCCTCAGCCCCGAACTGCAGCTTGGCCAGCTTGGCATAGAGGCCGCCTTGGGTGATCAGGTCGCTGTGGGTGCCCTGTTCGACGACGCGGCCAGCATCCATCACCACGATCCGATCCGCGCGTTGTACGGTGGCCAGACGGTGGGCGATGACGAGGGTCGTGCGGCCGGTCATGGCGTCGTGCAGAGCCTGCTGAACCAGACGTTCATTTTCCGCATCCAAGGCGCTGGTCGCCTCATCGAGCAAAAGCACCGGCGCGTTGCGCACCAAGGCCCGCGCAATGGCCAGCCTTTGTTTTTGACCGCCGGATAGGGTCTTGGCCCGCTCGCCGAGCGGGGTGTCATAGCCCTGCGGCAAGATGCTGATAAAGCCATCCGCCTCAGCGGCGCGCGCCGCGGCCATGATGGCGTCGATTGAGGCCTCCGCACGGCCATAGCGAATATTGTCGAGCGCAGAACCGGAGAACAGGGGCGCGTCCTGTGCGACCAGGGCCATGCGGGCCCGGACCTGCTGGGGATCGGCCTCACGCAGATCAACGCCGTCGAGCCGGATCGAGCCGGACTGGGGATCATAGAACCGCAGCAAAAGGCGCAGGACCGTGCTCTTCCCCGCCCCCGACGGACCCACCAGAGCCACTGTCTCACCCGAGCGCACCCGCAGGTCCAGACCGCGCAGGGCAGGAAGGTCAGGACGGCCCGGATAGGCAAAGACCACATCGTCAAAGGCGATCTCGCCTTTGGAAGGGCTTGGCAGCGGCTTGGGACGCGCTGGGGCGGCGATAGAGGGCCGGGCGTTCAGTAACTCGCTAATGCGCTCCATGGCCCCAGAGGCCTTCTGGACGTCGCCCCAGACCTCTCCCAGAGCGCCGACGGCCGCCGCAGCCATCACAGACAGGAACAGGAACTGAACCAGTGCCCCGCCGGTCATGGTACCGTTGATGACCGCTTGAGCGCCAAGCCACAGGACCACCGCCACGCCACTGAAGATCAGGCCAATGACCATGGCGGTCATAATGGCCCGAGCCTCAATGCGGGTCAGGGAGGCGCGGAAGGCCATATCGACGGCTTCGGCAAACCGCTTGGCCGCGCTCTTTTCTCGGCCAAAGGCTTGGACTGTGTCGAGGGCGTCGAGGCTTTCACCGGCAAAGCCGACCGCATCGGCAAATCGGTCTTGGGCCGAAACCGACAGAATCCGCACCCGGCGACCATAGAGGAACAGGGGCACTAGGATCACTGGCACCAAGAGCACGATCAGACCCGTCAATTTCGGGCTGACGATGAACAGCAGGGCAAGGGCCCCGATGAGGCTGAGCAGATTGCGCAGGGCGATTGAGGCGGCTGAGCCGACCATGGTCTCGACAATGGTAATATCGGTGGTCAGGCGCGATAGGACCTCGCCGATGCGGGTATTGAGGAAATAGGCCTGATCCAAGGTCAAGGTATGGGCATAGACCGCCTTGCGCAGATCGGCCACGACCATCTCGCCCAGCTTGGTGACAAAGAAGTAGCGCAGGGCCGAAGCCGCCGCCAAGGCTAGGGCCACCGCGACCATGATCAGGAAATAGCGGTTCAAGGCCTGAGACGATCCAGTGACAAAGCCATGGTCCACGACACTCCGCAGAGCCACCGTCAGGCCAAGGGTCGAGGCGGTTGACAGGAGCAGGAAGAACAGGGCGGCAAAGGCGTTGGCCTTATGGGCGACAATGAACGGGAAGATGTGACCAAGAGGCTTTAGATCCTTGCGCCGAGGCCGCTTGTTAACCGCCTCCGCGATCTGGCTGGCTAAGGCCGCGCCCTCACTGGGTCGGCCATCCGTAGAGGCCGCTGTCGAAGGGGTTGAAGCCATAGTCGAAGGGTCGCTCATTCCAAAACCTCTCAAAAGACCGGTATGGCCGATCTTCGTTTTCAACTGGGCCCTTGCCTAGCAAGCCTGCCATCGTGTATAGCCGCGCATCCATTCGCCCGCCCCGTCATTACCGGTGGTGGCGGGCTTTTCGTTCCGCGCCCTCAAGTCGGTTGGACAGAGCCATGAAACAAGACACCCATCCTGACTATCACTTCATCAATGTCGTGATGACCGACGGATCGACCTATCAGACCCGCTCTACCTACGGCAAGGAAGGAGCGACATTGAGCCTCGATATTGATCCGCGCACTCACCCCGCATGGACCGGTGGCAATGCCCACCTGATGGACCGCGGCGGTCGCGTTTCGCGCTTCTCGGCCAAGTTCGGCGGCTTCCTCAAGAAGTAAGACCCTAGGGTCTGCCTATCGGTTGAACGGTCGCTCGCAGATGTGGGCGGCCGTTTTTTCGTGTCTGGCCCTCAGGGCATTGGGCGGGCCGAGCAAAATCATCGCCAAGCGCTGAAATATCTCTTTGCTGCCTTGCCATTGCCGCGGTTGTCCCCGATGGAGGGCGAAGCCTTTCCATCCCTCCCCGGCCTGGAGCCCCCAATGCTATTGAGCGCTATTTCTATTGGTAAGAACCCGCCCTTTGACGTCAATGTCGTCATTGAGGTTCCCATCGGTGGCGAGCCGATCAAATATGAGATGGACAAGGAGTCCGGTGCCCTGGTCGTCGACCGCTTTCTCTACACCGCCATGCGCTATCCGGGAAATTACGGCTTTATCCCCCATACCCTGTCAGGCGATGGCGACCCCTGCGACGTGATCATCGCCAATACGCGGGCCATTGTTCCGGGCGCAGTGATGAGCTGCCGGATCGTGGGTGTCTTGCTGATGGAGGACGAGGCCGGTGCCGATGAAAAGCTGCTGGCCGTGCCCTCTTCATGGCTGACCCAGCGCTATGACAATGTCCAAAACTATAGTGATCTGCCGGATATTACGCTCAAGCAGATCGAGCACTTTTTCGAGAGCTATAAGGATCTGGAACCCGGCAAGTGGGTCAAGCTGCGTGGCTGGGGCGATGCCGACCATGGTCGCCGCCTTGTGCTTGAGGGTATTGAAGCGGCGAAGGCCGCCAAGGCTTAAGCCTTAGCGACCTTCCTATCCGTCGGCAGGTCGCTATTCGGCGGCCTGCTGGACCTCTACCGGTGCCAAGCGGATCAGATAGTCAAAGGCTGATAGAGCGGCCTTTGACCCATCGCCTGCGGCGATGATGATCTGCTTGAAGGGCACGGTCGTGGCGTCCCCAGCGGCGAAGACACCGGGAATGGAGGTCTGGCCCCGTCCATCGATCTCGATCTCTCCGCGCGGCGACAGGTCCACGCCCCCCTTCAGCCACTCGGTATTGGGCACCAGTCCGATCTGGACAAAGATGCCTTCAAGCGCGACCCGATGGGTCTCTTCGGATTGACGATCCCGATAGCTCAGAGCGACCACCTTGTCGCCGTCGCCATGGACCTCGGTCGTAAAGGCAAAGTGATAATGGTCACGTTGGGCAGGCTCTCGAGCTTGCGTTGCAGGACCGCATCGGCCCGCAATTGGCTGTCAAATTCGATCAGGGTCACCGAAGCGACTATTCCCGCCAAATCAATCGCGGCCGCGACGCCGTAATTTCCGCCGCAACGAGGTCAAGCGACGGCGCCAAGGTCTTCTCACCCTCTTGCCACTTGGCCGGGCAGACCTCGCGAGGGTGCGCGGCGACATATTGCGCGGCCTTGACCTTGCGCTGCAGCTCGCCCGCATCGCGGCCGATACCGCCGGCATTGACCTCTACGATCTGGGTCTTGCCTTCGGGATCGATGACAAGGGTGCCGCGATCGGCCAGACCGGCCTCTTCGATCATGACCTCAAAATAGCGGCTGATCGTGCCGGTGGGGTCACCCACCATCGTATATTGGATCTTGCCGACCAGTTCCGACGTGTCGTGCCAAGCCTTGTGGGTAAAATGGGTGTCGGTCGAGACGCTGTAGATCTCGACGCCCAAGGATTGGAAGGTCGCATAGTTGTCGGCCAAATCTTCCAGCTCGGTTGGGCAAACAAAGGTGAAGTCGGCGGGGTAGAAGAACACCACCGACCACTTGCCCATCAGATCGGCGTCGGTGACGGTAATGAACTTGCCGACCCTATAGGCGTCAGCGGAAAAGGGCTTAATGGTCGTATTGATCAGGGACATGGGGTCTCTCCGGAGGGTTGGTTTCTAAATGGGCGGAGAGATAGGGCATCAGAATCCATAGATAAGATTGATATTTCTATTATTTAGCATAGCAAAAATCTATGGGGTTCGTCCTGTACGGAGTCAGCGGAGCCGTCGCCCGATCAGGAATTTTTCATTTTATTGGGGAAAAATATGGTGCCGCTTAGGTGACTCGAACACCTGACCCCCGCATTACGAATGCGATGCTCTACCGGCTGAGCTAAAGCGGCTAACCGTGGCGCTGTTTAGCGCTCCAAGAACCATTTGCCAAGCGCCGTTGCGTGACCTTTGGTGGGTTTACGTCCACGGGACCCCGTGGCGCCTGAGCCGCCAAGGGCGTTCATTTCCGCGCGGCATACCACTGATTCAGCGCCAAAACACTTTTCCGTGTAAAAAGTCACCCCCCTCCCCACGAGGGAGGAAAATAATTTGGCATAGTCGGTGACAAAAACATGACTGTCTCAATAGTAGAGGGATTAAAGGACAAAAATGATCAGACAGGCAATTATTGACAAGAGTTTTTATTTCTAATGTACAGACGTCACTGCGGATATGGCCTGTTTTTGATTGGCAGTTTTTAGCCTGCTCGCCAAAAAATAATGGGATTAACGCCCATTTTGGGCAATGATTGCCTGTTTTAGGTCACAACATCATTGTATCTGCTGAGGGCTTGAATAGGGATTTAACATTCGATCGCGGTTCGGGTGAAGCGGTGCGCTTCTGCCGGGGCTTGGTGGGTTTGGAGCAGTAACGATGGGACTACCGGTTCAGAAGGATCTTGATGCGGCTGCCGCGACCCCTTCAAAGGTCGAGGCGGCAAAAACATCTCACGCCTTTAAGGAACTGGCCCTGCTGCAAGCCTTTTCCAATGTCATGCTGACGAGCATCAACGGTGTCGCAAACCGTTGGGCGGGCGGTGACTTTGTCAGCGCGACCATTTTCTGCGCCTTTTTCTTGGCGGCCACGTCCGATTCCACCCGCAGCATCCTTTATGGCAGCGCCTCAGGCAACAGCGCCATGCAGGACGGCCTGCTGTCGGTTAGCAGCATCTCACAGATGACCGGAATTCCGCGCGAGACCGTGCGCCGCAAATGCGTCGAGCTGGCGGAAAAGGGTATGATTTCGCGTGAGGGCTCGCGGCTCTATCGCTGCATCATCCCAGATGACATCACGGCCGATATGGCGGCCAAAATCGACAGCATCATTCAGCTGAACGAACGGCTCACCAAGCACTAGGCCCGTTCAAGGGGTTACCAAACCTTCGCGCCCCTATCGACGCTGAGGCCAAGGCCCTTTTGGAAGTCCAAAAATAGCTCGATGAGGTCCGGTCCGGAGATTTTCGGGTTCGCATAGCGACTGTGAAACCGAAAGGCCCAGAAGTGGCTCATATGGTTGATGGCGGCAAGCTGGCCGCCCAACTGATGGAACAGGCGCGGCGCGGTGAGCAGAAATTCGCGAAACAGCAGGGGGCTACCCTTCTTGATCAGATCGCAATAGGCGCGGTCATAGACCAAGACGATCTTCTCGATATTATCCAGTGCATCCATCAGGCCGCGCCGGGTGACCATGCGCGAATGGTTGAGATATTGCCGCTCGGTCTGTTTTAAAAAACCCAACGGCTGGATGTTCAGAATGTCTTCGATCAGGGCTTGGGCATTGTCCAAAATGTCGTTTTGGGCCCATTTGTAATAGAGAAAGGCCTTCCAGCAGAACAGGCCCTCTTCAAACTCCTCTGGCGAGAGATTGAGGGTATGGCGCAGCGGTTCGAGTTGCTCATCTGGCTTGGTGGCCAAGATCTTATTAATCAGCCGATCCGTATAGGCGACGAGGCCTGCATTTCCAGAAAAGGACAGCCGCACCAGGCTTGATACCTCCTCGGTGGCGAGCGCCCGCATAGCCGCCAAATCGCCCGGTGATAGCTCAAAATAGCAGGGCGCAACATCGAGCCCCTTCTTGACCACGGCCTCTCGAAGCAGAAAGGGATCAAAGGAGGGCAGGGCATCGAGCATGCCAAGGACCTCTCGATCGCGGGCATTGTGCCGCGAGTTGGATCCCAATAGGGTCCTTAGGCGCGCCTCATAGTTCCGCTCGCCGATAAAGATCGAATAGCCGCCGGTGTTGAGATTATCCATATCGATGGGGATGATGATCTTGGTCGCCGACAGACGTTTGTCGTTAAAATAGACCCGCTCATTGGCCCGGAGCTGGTGCTTGACGATGATACTGCGATTAAGCACCCGATTTTCGAGCAGCGGCCGGTCGGCATATTGGGCCTGAGGGCCACTTTGCTTCCACGTCGTCACAAGGTTTAGAACCCGCGAGCTGGCCGCCGTCTCTTGCAGACTGGAGAGTTTGCGGACGATGCGGCTGGTCACACAGATCTCATGGACTTGGGGTGATGGGGCAAGCGGGTCCCAAACCGCACAGGCATGCGGATAGCTATTTATCTAGTGTTGACTATAAATATTTAATGAACCGCTTAAGCTGTAACCGTCATCAGCAGGTTAGACAGGGCCTCTATTAAGGCTGTCGGGCGAACCGGTTTACTCAGATGATCATCCGCGCCCGCCTTCATACTAGCCTCCCGATCCGCGGGCATAGCATTGGCAGTCACAGCGATAATCGGCGTGCGCAATGCGGCGCTGGCAACCTCAAGTTCGCGGATCTTGGCGATGGCGACCAGGCCATCCATGATCGGCATCTGTATATCCATCAAGATGACGTCGAAATCGGCGTCCTTAAAGGCTTCGACGGCCAGAACGCCGTTTTCCGCCAAGGTCACCTTGGCCCCGATGGTGTCTAGGATCATCATCATGACCCTCTGATTGATCTCATGATCTTCCGCGATGAGCACGCGGAGCGGAGGCCATCCGTCCTCATGACGGCCCTGCGGCTCCGGTTCCGCGGCAAGCGGTGGGCGCGCTTGAGGTAGGCTGCGCGCTAAGGGCAGATGGACAGAAAACAAGGTTCCCTTACCGACGATAGAGCGCACCCGGATAGTCCCACCCATGGCCCGAACCAAGGCCCGGCTTATCCATAGGCCAAGGCCGGTACCGCCATGGCGACGATTGATCGAGCTGTCTCCCTGCTCAAACCGCTTGAACAGGCGGTCTGATGTGGCGCGGTCAAAGCCTTGCCCCGTATCGCTAACCACCAGATGCAGGCCTGCGGAACATCGCCGCGCTGTGATTGCCACGCGGCCTTGGTCGGTGAACTTGACCGCATTGCTTAGGAGGTTGGAGACGACCTGGCTGACCCGGACATGGTCACCGACATAGGTTCCTGCCGCCCCGGGCATGATATTGAGCTCCATCCGCAAGCCCTTGGCCTCTGCCGTCGCCCGATGCAGAGCGGCAACATCCAACAGGAGCGTGTCCATGTCGAAGGGCACCCGCTCAAACTCGACCTCAATGGCCTCGATCTTAGAGACGTCCAATATATCGTTAAGCACCCGCTCTAAGATCCGGCCAGAGGCAACAACCGTGCGCGTCATCTCGCGACCCTTCGGCTCCGTCTGTTGCTGGTGCAGCATTTCAGACATGGCGATAATGCCATTGAGGGGGGTGCGGAGCTCGTGGCTCATATTGGCCAAAAACCGGCTTTTGGCGAGATTGGCCGCCTCAGCCTCGCTTCGGCTCACATCCAAGGCGGCCTCACGATCAACTAGATCAACAAATAGCCGCCGGATTCGGACCATGCCGGCAAACAGGGCGGCCAAGGCAATCAAGATAGCAAGGACAAGCAAGGGTGCGGCATCGATCAGCAATCGCCCGCCCGGGCGGCTGGCCTGCCACGAAATCTTACCGATCGCTGTTCCATCCGGCGCAGACAGGACCAGATGGGGCCCAGAGGTGACGACACCCTGCAACAGGAGGCGCGGGCGAAGTAGGGCGAGGTCTTGCGATAGACGTGGAATGAGACTGGACACCCGCTGACCCGTCGCGACCAGAGGGTCCTCAGGGTTGGCATCTCGATGGGCATTGTCTTCAGGAACAATGGTCGAGACAGCGACAAAATAGGGGCTGCCGCCCACCAGAACCATACCCTCACGCGCCACGTGGGCGGCGAACCCATAGGCGCGATGATCCGTAGTCCGACCATTTCGCGCAATGGCCTCATCGCGAACGGCGCGAACCATTGGCGCGACTGCGGCGATGAACTGGGCCTCCCGTGACACAGCGACAATATTGCTGTCGCGAGCGGCATAGATGGGCTTGCCGTCCGGTGCGAAGACCACCGAGACGGGGTAGTCCATATAGTCAGAAAAATACTTCCCGATATTTTCGTGAAGCCAGTCTGTGTTTCGCGCCAAGCTTTGGGTGTGCGCATCGTTCCAAACGGCAGCGGAGCGCACATCATTCTGCATTTTGACGAGGGTGCTATCGACGCGTCGGGAGACCTGTAGGGTTTCCTGCTGCAGGCTGGCCTGATCGATGAGCCTAGCCGAATAGTAGGCGAGCCCCACCACGGTGACGATGGTCGCGCCCGAGGCGATGACCAAAACCGCAAGGAGGCGAAGCAATTGCTGGCGTCGGATTGCAACCTGATGAGAGGGTGGGGGCGCCATCAGATTCAGTTCGGCCTCCCGCTCACGTCTCCGATCTACAGGTCACGGGACAGAGGAGAGGCCTAATGGCAAACCCGGTATTTATCAATATTCTTCAGTGCTAATTTTAATGGTCGGCACTGCGCCGCACCTAGCCGAACATCGCCTCGCATCCGCTGCCCTTTAAAAGGCCGTCGACTGACCCGCGCTCATTATCGGAAAGGGCACCATGGCCGTCGCGCAGCCATTTGAGGCACTTAGCCTGATAGGGGAAGCTCGGCTGGGTCCAGGCGCGGCCATCGATCTCGGTCTCGAAGCTCTTCTCACCGGCCATGACGGCCTTGGCATTGGCCAGCAGGAACGGCGCATAGACCCGGCCAATCTCGGCCAAGAGCGGCGATAGGGCCGCGCGCGCCTCATCGGCAGTGAACCAGTCGCCCTCTTGCGGATCGAGCCCTGACAGATCATCCATAAGGTCGAGCCATGCTCGCACCCGATAGGACCGCGCGATGGTAATGGCCGCAGAGGTGGGCTCGATGATCGCCAGCTGGGTCAGTTGACCATAGAGGGCGAAATCGGCCGATGAGGGCCTAGCGCCCAAGACATAGCCCCTGTGCTGCAAGAGGCCATCGAGAATGTCGATGAAGCGCTCATAGCTCGATTCAATGGTCTCGGCGGTTACCGCGTTGGAGCCAACCACATAGAGCCGATCAAATTGGCGCTTCGAAATGGAATCTGAATATTGCTTGGCCGCGCCCGGTTCGGACCGGTTCTGGGCCCAATAGACCAGCATTGGACCGGCATTGTCGTGGTCGGCCTTATGGTACCAGCGGAAGTGGAACATGGCCTTGGTCAGCCATTCATCCGCATAGTCCTCGATCAGATCATTGAGGAACGACAGGACCGGATCGGTCGGGATCGCTGAGCGGCCCTCATACTCGCCCTCAAGCCGGCGGGTCAGGGGGGTGGAATCGGTCACGGCCTCAAGACCACCTTGCCCATCGGGATAGTAGAAGGTCGGCAGGAGCGGCACCTTAGGGACCGGATAGCCCGGCTTGGGTGGACGGCCCGACGTCCAATGGACCGCATAGGGGATGCGCCGATAGCGCAGCAAGGCCACCATCTTGCGGGTATAGGGTGAGCCTGGAGCCCCCATCAGTTCCAGAGGCGCTTGGGTCACGGTCATGGGATCCTCCGACAGGCACAACGACGTCATTATTATTGACAACGAAACTGCCAATAATTCCTCGCCGGGTCAAGCCGCCCGAGGGAGGCCTAGACCGGCCGGGGCTTGGCACCCAAACGACGGCGCGGTGCCGGCCTGCGGGCCATCGTGGCGCTAAGATCTGAGGCCGACAGGTTGATTCCATCGCCCAGTGGGCCTGGATCATCTGGAATGGGCGCTGCGCCAATGGCAGAGGCGGCGGCGGCGACAAAGGGGGCGGAGGCCTCATAGGCCGAGGGCAGGGACGGCAGTTCACTGATCGACCGCTCCCGACGCTCAAAGCGAGGATGGATCAACTCCCCGGTCTCGGCATAGGCCACAGACAGCCGCGCCCAATCGCTGGGCGTATAGGCAAAGGCGCGGCCTTCAGGATCGAGGTCAGACCAGTCCGGCTCTTGCGGCGCCGAAGACCCCCGCGCGATCCAGGCCCGAGCCTCATC
>CANKPO010000013.1 GCA_947484535.1 Caulobacteraceae bacterium | reverse complement strand
GCCGCAAAGAGGCTTGAACGCAGGCGCAGTGTGACAACCCGATTAGGGTCCCTTGGCCGGGGGACGACCAGCCTTCAGCTTGGCTTGCAAGGTCGTGGGTAGCTCTTTCAGAGTGATGGCCTGCGCATTCATCTGCGCGGTCCACTCCGGGGCCTCATCATCAATCCGTTCAGGATCAGGTTTCATAGAGCTTCACCTCGCGCCGATTGGCCTCGCGAAAACTGATTATGCGAATGCCCGTTGCTGTTTCACTAAAGACCAACATGTGAACCCGCCGAACCAGCTTGCTGAGAGCCAGATATCGCCGTTCGCCATAGTCCTTTCGCTGGTCCTCAACGTTCTTAGCCGTTGAGAAGTCGAACTTGGCCGCTTGATCGAACGAAAGCCCCCCTACTTCACCAACCCCTCAGCCACGGGCCGGGCCTGTCCGGGCTTGATGAAGGTTAGGGTGATGCGGCCGAGGTGGAGGCCGAACTTGCTCATATCGGCGCGGTTGATCACGGCACCGTCAGCGAACTGATGGCTCCAGTCATCGACATCGACCGCGATCTTGGTCTTGCCGATGGGCAAGATCAGCTTGTACTGGATGCGCAGGGCATTGCCTTGGGTGGTGACGCGGGCGACGCCGTCAACATCTCCGGCCCGGCCCTCATAGCGGCCCTCGCCGATCTTCTTGAAGGTCCAGACGCGGGTCTGGCGCTCGCCATCGCTCCACAGGAAGGTCTCGTTGAGGGTCAAGGTGTCGCCCGACTGGACGCCGTCTGCCACCACCGTAAAGGCGCGCTGCAGCTTGGTGTCGGGGCCTTCGAACAGGCCATAGGCATAGGTGCGACCTTGGAAATAGTCTTCCAAGACGAATTTCGGGGTCGGTTGGCTGTTCTTCTCAATGCTCAGGCTCGTGCAGCCAGTTAAGGCAAGGGCAGCGAGCGGGGCCGCGACAAGGGCGGCTGCGAATTTTGGCATCAGTTTGCGCATCAACTTGGCTCCAGACGGGCTTTGATCACTCTACGCTCGTCATCGCCTTTTGGTTCACATCCCGCAAAGGGCTCAGCTCTAGACCAATCCCAAGGCGGCCAGATGGGGCATCAGGGCCTTTGGGTCTTGGAAAAGATGGGTGGCAAAGCCCAGCGCCTTGGCCGCTTCAATATTGGCGACGCTATCATCGATGAACAGCAGTTGCTCTGGCGCAAGACCACAGCGGCGGCAGGCCAGATGGTAGATATCCGCATGGGGCTTGACCATGCCCTCATCGCCCGAAATGACGATATCGCGAAAATGCGCAAAGGCGGGGTCCATGGCAAAGACGCCAGCGGCCTTTTCAGAGGGCATGTTGGTCAGGGCGAACAGGGGCACGCCACGGTCGTTCAGCGCCTCGATGGCCGCGATCGATTCTGGGATACAGCCATCGAACATCTCGTCCCAGCGCGAAGACCAGGCGAGGATCGCATCCTTGTAGTGGGGATATTGGGCGATGAGGGGCAGGGCATTATCGGCCATAGACGCGCCGAGATCATGCTGGACGTGCCAGCCCATAGTACAGACCTCGGTCAAGAAGCGCTCGCGCTCCACCGGGTCGGCAAAAATCTTTCGGTAAAGGCGCGCTGGCTCCCAGCGCACAATGACGTTGCCGACGTCAAACAGGACGCCGACCACCGACATAGACGTCTTAGCCCTGCTTGGCTTTGAAGCGAGGATCGGTCTTGTTGATCACATAGACCCGGCCCTTGCGGCGCACGAGCTTGCAGTCGCGGTGACGCGTCTTCAACGACTTGAGCGAGCTTCTGACCTTCATAACGTCTTCTCGTTTGGTTCTCGAACGGTCCCTGCGCAAGTATGGCGGGCCCTGTCCGGTGGATAAGGAGCGAGGTCTATAGGTTCGGCTTAGCCCTGAGTCAATCATCAGGAGCGGTTCGGCACCTCCAACACGTATGAATTTTGACCGCACGGGCTTGTGATTGCCAGACCCTAGCACGCCGCTTTAGACAGGGGCCTATGGATCGGCGTCTTTTCATCCGCCTCTCAGGGGCCTCGATGGCTGTGGGCCTGCCTCAGACGGCGCGCGCGCAGGTACCGTCTGTTGGTCCCGATGGCGTGCCGGTTCTCGCTAGTCCCGCCTTGCCCGTGACCTCAGGCGATCCGGCTTTTGATGCTTGGTCAGCCGATTTCAAAAGCCGAGCGGTCGCGGGCGGCTGGTCGTCTGAGTTACTGTCAAGGGAAATGGCCGGATTGACGCCCGACCCACGGGTCTTGGGCCTTGATCGCCGCCAGCCAGAACTGTCCAAGCCGATTGGGGACTATATCCGAGGTGTGGTGGCAGAAGACCGCATCATGATGGGCCAGTCCCGACGCGCCAGCCTGTCCTTTCTGTCCTCGATTGAAGAACGCTTCGGCGTTCCCGGTCAGGTCCTAATCGCCATCTGGGGCGTGGAGACCGGATTTGGCGCGGTGTTGGGTCAGTATGATGTGATCCGGTCTATGGCCACCTTGGCCGCGCAGGGTCGAAGGCGGGCTTGGGCCGAAGCCCAGCTCTTTGCGGCGCTTAGGATGATCTCGACCGGAGAGGCAACACGCGAGCAATTGAAGGGGTCTTGGGCCGGCGCCTTGGGCCAGACCCAGTTTCTGCCAGAGACCTATGTCAGCACGGCCTTAGATTTTGATGGCGATGGGCGGCGCGACATCTGGGGCTCAACGGCCGATGCGCTGGCCTCTGCGGCCAACCTTCTGGTCAAGGGCGGATGGAGGCCCGGCCAGCCTTGGGCGCGTGAGGTGCTCTTGCCGTCAGGGTTCGATTTTGGCCTTTCGGAAGGCCCAAACCAGTCGCCCAATGTTTGGTCAGACCTTGGCGTGCGGCCAGCCGATGGTTGGGGATGGGCCTTGGCCGATCAAGGCCTTCCCGCCAGCCTGATCTTGCCCGCTGGGGCCAAGGGGCCCGCCTTCCTGATCTTTGCCAATCATATGGCCATTCGAAGCTATAACAATGCCATGGCCTACGCCCTGTCTGTGGGCCTTCTGGCCGACCGGATCGCGGGCGGCGCGCCGGTGGTCACGCCCTGGCCGGTCGAGGTGCCGCTCAGCAGTGCCGATCGCTTCGGTGCGCAGTTGGCGCTGGCGCAGCTGGGCTATGATGTCGGCGAGGCCGATGGCGTGATTGGCCTTCGCACCCGCAAGGCCTTGCGGTCTTGGCAACGTTCCGTGGGGGTTCCAGCCGATGGCTATCTAACCCTTGAGGGCGTGCAAGCCCTTATGGCCTCAGCCCTGATGTTGCCGTCCTAGCTATCGGAGATGGTGGGGTCGGTTTCGGCCAGATCCTCGCCAACCGCCTTGAGGGTGGGGTTTCGGAAGGCAAAGCCCAAGAGCGCGAGCAGGATCACCACATTGAACGCATAGGGCAGCGGCCCGCCTAGTTCGTACAGCATGACACCAAACACAGGCGCGATAATGTAGCAGGCCCCGTTGACCGCGGTGATGGCCCCCGCCACCTCGCCCTGCTCGGTCTGCCCCACGGCTAACGAAGACCCCGCCGTAAAGCCCGGGCGGCCAAAACCATAGCCAAGGCTAGTCAAGGCAAAGGCCGTGACCACGGTGGCGTAGTTCGGTGCCAAGGCCATCATCACATTGCCAAGGACCGCTAGGCCTGCCCCCCAACGCATCAGCTGTCTTGGCCCAATCCGTAGCATCCGAACCAGACCCCATTGGGCCAAGAGACCCGCAACCGCACCAGCCATCATGGCCACGCCCGTAAAGCCTGAGGCTTGGGCTGGGGTTACGCCCATCTTGTCAATGATCAAGAAGCCGAGGGTCTGGCCATTGATGGCCTGAGCCGAACCGACCAAAAATCCATAGATGATAAAGGGCATCATGCGCGGATCACGCCACAGACCCGCCTTGCGCTTGAGCTTTGGCTCGAGAGCCTGGGCCTTGATCCTTTCAGCCCAAGCGGCCCGAGATTCTGGACCGTCATCGGGCAGGCCGATCTGCACAACGAGCATCATAACAAAGGCCACGGTCGCAAAGGCAAACATCGGACCCGATAGGCCAACGATGGGCAGGACGAACAGGGGCGCAACGGCAGGACCTAAGATGGTGCCCAGCCCGAAGGCAGAAGCGAGCGTTGCCAAGGCCCCGGTGCGCTCGAACCGTTCCGACCGGTCAGCGACATAGGCTTGGGCGGCAGGGTTGGAGGCGGAACCGACCAGACCGAAAATCGCCCGAGTCATGGCGGCCCCCGCAAAGATCACCATCGGCAAGGCCAGCTTGTTCAGGCCTGCCAGCACGACAAGGGCAAAGCCAAGCATCGAAACGCCAAAGCCTGCGAGCCCGGTCACCACCATCTTCTTGCGGCCGACCTTGTCGGATCGTTTTGCCCAAAAGGGTGCCGTGAGGGTCCAGAACAGAGCCGACATCGTGAAGATCGCCGCAATCAGCGTGTCGCGAATGCCAATCTCTCGGCCAATGGCAGGCAGGACCGACTGCATCGAGGTGTTGCCCGCAGCAACGCTCATCAAAACACAGAACAGGATGGTGAAAGATCGGCGGCGGGTCTGCTCAGGGCTAGAGGGCAGGCGACCAGCAAAACGGCGCAGGGGATCAAGGGGGCGGCTCATGTCCGGCACCATAGACGGCGGATCGCCACCCGCAAACGGTCTTGGATCAATTAAACTTGCATCTCGCACCGCAACGCCAACTCGGTTGAGCATTCCAAGATTTGCGCAAACGCCAAATTAAGCATTTTGACCCCATAAGGCCTGATCAACGTTGGGAAGATAAGGCCATGCTTCAAATCATCGGTATTGTCGTGCTGTTTGTCGCAGTATTCGGCGTGTACATATTCCATGGTGGCAACATGGCGGTGGTGATGACAGCCTTGCCCTTCGAGATGGCGACCATTGGCGGTTCGGGCGTTGCCGCCATGCTCATCGGCAGTAGCATGTCCACCCTTAAGGCAACCGGCGGCGGATTCGTAAAGGTCTTTGCAGGCCCAAAATGGAAGGCCAGCGACTATACGGATCTATTGTCCCTGTTGTTTCTGCTGACCAAAACCATGAAGTCCAAAGGCGTGATCGCTTTGGAAAGCCATATCGAAAAGCCCGAAGACAGCACCATCTTTTCCCGGTTTCCAAAGATCGTCAAAGATCATTTCGCCGTGGATTTCATCTGCGACACGCTGCGTATGATGACCATGAATCTTGAAGACCCGCACCAGGTCGAAGATGCGATGGAGAAACAGCTCGAAAAGCACCATCACGAGGCGCTCGAGCCATCTCACGCCCTGCAAAATCTGGCCGATGGCCTCCCTGCACTCGGGATCGTGGCCGCGGTGCTCGGCGTTATCAAGACCATGGGCTCGATCACCGAGCCGCCTGCGGTACTTGGCGCCATGATCGGCAGTGCGCTGGTCGGCACCTTCCTCGGCGTGTTCCTTGCCTATGGCTTGGTCGGCCCCTTCGCCACCCGATTGAAGTCGGTGGTCGACGAGGAGGGTGCCTTTTACAAGATCATCCAAGCCGTCCTCGTCGCCCATCTGCACGGCAATGCGGCTCAAATCTCGGTCGAAATTGGGCGAGGAAACATTCCAAGCGATTATCAGCCGAGCTTCTTGGAGATGGAAGAGGCCCTCGGCGCCATTCCAAATGTGTGATTTTTCGGGATATGGTGGCTTTTTAGCATCGTAAGTTGGTTTTTGGAGCAGATCACGCTTGCGTGTTTTGCATATGACGGCATATTCATGGGGGCGGACCAATCGAATCCTTGCCTAATGATCCAATCTCGGGTTATTGGGGCCTAAGGCGCGATTGCAACTGTCGCGCTACAACCTCCTAAGGGGACCAGGCATATGACCTCCGAAGTTCTTCGCAAACTGCTCGTCGCCGGCGCTGCCGTCGCTGCTCTCACCGTCGCCGCATGCGGCAAGCCTGCTGAAAAGCCAGCTGAAGCTGCTACCGAAGCTGTGGCCGAATCGGCTGCTCCTGCTTCTGACGCTGCTGCCGCTGCTGCCGCTACCGACGCAGCCGCTGCTCCAGCTGACGCTGCTGCCGCGCACTAAGCTTCGCCTAACCGCGAACTTTAAGAGAAAGGCCGTCCTTCGGGGCGGCCTTTTTTTGTTCTGCGGGCCGGCCTATTCTCAGCCCGCGCCGCTTGGGGTAGATCAAGGCCATGGCCTTGCCCCCCGATCCTGACCGCACTCTGGTATCGCCCGCCCTACTGGCATGGGATGAGGACGGCGTTCCCCGTTCCGAGACCTATAGCGATGTCTATTTCTCGGTCGCCGATGGTCTGGCCGAATCGCGTGCCGTCTTTCTCGAAGGCTGCGGCCTGCCCCAGGCGTGGAATGACCGACCGAATTTTGTGGTCGCCGAGTTGGGCTTTGGCACCGGATTAAACATTCTCGCCCTCCTGCAGCTCTGGCAAGCTGAAGGCCCAAAGAACGGGCACCTGCATATCTTTTCCATCGAAGCCCACCCCCTTACCGCCGATGAGGTCTCACGGGCCCTGAACACATGGCCAGAACTGGCGGACCTTTCGGCGCAGTTGATCGCCCAATGGCCGGGTCAAGCGCGCGGCTTCCACAGGATCGACCTGCCGGATCTCCGCGTGGTGATCGATGTGGCGGTGATGGAGGCTCAAGAGGCGCTCACCTCATGGACCGGCATGGCGGATGCCTGGTTCCTCGATGGCTTTTCTCCGGCGGTAAATCCGCAGATGTGGCGCGAAGAGGTCCTGGCTCTGGTCGCAGCCCGCTCAGCGCCCGGTGCGCGCGTGGCCACCTTTACCGTCGCCGGAGCTGTGCGGCGCGGACTGGCCGCCCAAGGTTTCAGCGTCGACAAACGGCCCGGCTTTGGCCGCAAACGTGAACGGCTAGAAGCGGTTTGGCCGGGTCTAAGGCAAATCGGATCCCGAAAGGTCGCGCCCACCGTGGCGGTGATCGGCGCCGGTATTGCCGGAGCGGCGCTGGTGCGGGCCTTTAGCCGCGCCGGTCTAGCGGTTCACCTGTTCGAGGCCGAGCAGGCAGGTGCTGGGGCCTCTGGCAATCCAGCGGCCCTCATGACCCCTCGCCTTGATGCGGGCGGCGGGGTGGCGGGCCTGCTCCACGCTCAAGCCTATCGCCATGCCCTTCGCGTCTATCATCGCGAGACCCCCCAAGCGATCTTGGCCGAAGGCGTGTTGCAGTTGGAGACGGCACCCGCTGATTCGCGGCGGTTTGACATTATCGCCGAGCAGGACCTGTTCGAGCCGAAGGATTTTGAGCGACTGAACGCGGCTCAGTCTGGCGAGCGGCTAGGGGAAACCGCCTTGGTTGGCGGTCTATGGATGGCGCGGGCCTTGAGCATCGAGCCTTCGTCCATTCTCCAAGCGTGGCTTAGCCCTGTAACCCAAGGCGCTGTAGCAAGCCTGCAGCGGGAGCCAGAGGGCCAATGGACCTTGCGCGATGGGCAGGGCGCCGTGCTCGCCAAGGTCGATCAGGTCTTTGTCGCCGCAGGGGCCGGGGCGAGCGCCTTGCTGAGCGACCTACCCTTCGTTCCTGTGAGGGGCCAAGCCAGTTGGACCGAAGGCGGCACCCTTCCTTCAGGCGCGGCTTGGGGCGGCTATGCGGTACCCACACGATCTGGCGTTCTCTATGGAGCCACCCACGATCGCGGCGAGACCCAAACCGATATCCGCGCGGGCGATAATGACCGCAACCGCGCCGTTCTAGAGACAGGCTTGCCGATCCTAGCGGGCCAGTTAGAGGGGCATATTGTCCAAGCTCGGGCGAGCCTTCGGGCGACCGTGCCAGACCAGTTGCCGGTCGTGGGTCAGATACCTGATCAGCCGGGCCTGATGGTTCTGGGTGCACTGGGCTCGCGGGGCTTTACCCTTGCTCCCCTGCTCGCCGAGCATCTGGTCGCCATCGCCTTAGGCCGTCCCTCGCCCCTGCCCCGCGCCGTGATTAAGGCGCTAGAACCTGGACGGTTTGCAGAGCGTCAGCGACGCCGGTCCTAACCATTTACATGGGCGTTAAAGCGCCTATCTTTGGTCCATAGGCGGGGGCTTAGAGGAAGGACCATCTCATATGTCTGCGCAATTCTTGACCCTTAAGGTTTTGGCTTTAGGCGGCCTGCTCTCGGCCATGGCGTTCACACAGGCGGCTTGGGCCGATGAACCGGCCAAGGCCGCGCCAAAGGCTGCAACGCCTCGGCAATGTTTCTATTCAAGCAATATGAGCAGCTTCAAAGAGGCGGGCGATAGGGCGGTCTATGTTCGGGTCGGCGTGAAGGACCTCTATCGCCTCGACCTGTTCGGCACGTGCCATGACCTGCGCTGGGCCCAGGCCATTGGGGTTGAGTCGCGCGGCAGTTCTTGGATCTGTTCGGGCATAACCGATGCGGTTTTGATTGTCCCCAGCACCTTGGGGCCTGAGCGCTGCCCGGTCACCGGCGTCACCAAATTGACCTCTGCGGAGATTGAGGCCTTGCCTCGCAAAGACCGTCCCTAGGGCCTGAACCGCACAAATCGATTAGAAATTGCGCAATTCAGCGCCTGCGATAGTTTTCCTTGAACCCAAGGGGCGTGGGACCTACTGATCAGGTCTAGTCTTAGCCTATGGGCAGGCGCAATTTTTAGGACGATCAGACCATGATTACGCTTCATCACCTGAACAATAGCCGGTCACAGCGGATCCTCTGGCTGTTTGAAGAGCTCGGCCTGGACTACGAGATTGTCAAACATCAGCGCGATTCGGTCACACGGCTTGCCCCTGACGCCCTCAAGGCCATCCATCCCTTGGGCAAGTCGCCGGTCATTGTCGATCAGGGCCGCACCATCTTCGAATCGGGTGCCATTATCGACTATGTGATCGACCAATATGGGGCGGGGCGTTTGCGTCCCGCGGCGGGCACGTCGGACCATATCGACTATCAGCAGTGGCTACACTTTGCCGAAGGCTCGGCCATGCTGCCCTTGCTGATGGCCATGTATGTGTCGCGCCTTGGCGCAGCCGGCGCGCCGCTCCATCCGCGCATCGGAAGCCAGATTGCCGACCATCTCAGCTTCATGGAAGGCCACCTAGAGGGCCGCGATTTCATCATCGGCAGCGACCTGACCGGCGCGGATATCAACAATGTCTTCGTGCTTGAGGCGGCAGCGTCCGGCGGACGATTGGCAGACTATCCGACCCTGACGGCCTATCTGGCACGGATGCAGGGACGCGACGCCTACAAGCGCGGCCTCGAGCGCGGCGGTGTCTACGCCCTCGGCGCCTGATCTGACGGGCCGAACGACCGATTTGTTCTTAGATCACAGGGGGGCGTGCGCGCCTTGACCAATATGGATAACTCAGGACATCGCTCCTTTGCGCCAACGACCCGCGCGCTGGATGGTAAGGTCATTCTGATCACAGGCGGAACCGGCTCCTTTGGACGCCGGTTCGTTCAAACGGTCTTGAACCGCTATAATCCGCGCAAGGTGATCATCTTCTCGCGCGATGAGCTCAAGCAGTATGAGATGCAGTCTGATCTTCGCGATCAGATGAGCGATGAGCAGATGGGCAAGCTGCGCTTCTTCCTTGGCGATGTCCGCGACCGTGAGCGCCTGACCTTGGCCCTGCGCGGGGTCGATGTGGTGATCCATGCGGCCGCCCTCAAGCAGGTCCCCGCAGCAGAGTATAACCCGTCCGAATGTATCCATACCAATGTTCTGGGCGCCGAGAACGTGGTCTGGGCCAGCCTCGCCAACCGCGTTCAGCGGGTCATCGCCCTGTCGACCGACAAGGCCTGTAATCCGATCAATCTCTATGGGGCCACCAAGCTGGCCTCCGACAAGACCTTTGTCGCCGCCAACAATCTGTCGGGCGATATCGGTGCGCGCTTCTCGGTGGTGCGTTATGGCAATGTGGCCGGATCGCGCGGCAGCGTGGTTCCCCTGTTCCAAAAGCTCTTGGCCAATGGGGCCACCGAACTGCCCATCACCGATGATCGCATGACCCGCTTTTGGATCACGCTGGATCAGGGCGTTGATTTTGTCCTGTCGTCGCTGGACCTCATGCGCGGCGGCGAGGTGTTCGTGCCCAAGATCCCAAGCATGAAGGTGACAGATCTGGCGCTCGCCATGGCACCGGGTATCGGCCTGAAAAATATCGGCATCCGCCCGGGGGAAAAGCTGCATGAGGTGATGATCTCTGGCGACGATGCCCGCGTGACCGCCGAACTGTCCGACCGCTATGTCATCGAACCAGCCTTTGTCGAATATCCGCGCAAGGCCTTCCTCAGCGACGCAGACGTCAGCACGGTCGAGGATGGCTTTGTCTATTCCAGCGATAACAATACCGAGTGGCTAAAGGGCAAGGCCCTGCTTGACCTGTTTGGCATCGGCAATGGCTGACACCAAGGCTGCCGCCTTTTTGCCCTATGGTCGGCAGGTCATCGAGGAGGATGATATCGCAGCCGTGGCGCAGGCCCTGCGCGCTGATCTGCTAACCACCGGGCCAAGGGTTGCGGCCTTTGAAGAGGCCTTCGCGGCCAAGGTCGGGGCGCGCCATGCGGTGGCCTGTTCCAACGGCACGGCCGCCCTGCATCTGGCCATGATGGCGCTGGGGCTCAAGCGCGGACAGGTCACGATCGCCCCGTCCCTAACCTTTCTTGCCACCGCCAACTGTGCCCGGTTTGAAGAGGCTGAGGTTCAGTTTGCCGATGTGGATCCCAATACCGGCCTCATGACCCCTGAGACGCTCGAAATGGCCATTTCGCGCGTCCAAAATCAGGGCGATGCTAAGCTACGGGCCGTCCTGCCGGTCCACTATGGCGGCAACCCTGCTGATCTACCCCGCATTCGAGCCTTGGCCGAAGCCGCAGGCGCGGTGGTGGTGGAGGATGCTTGCCACGGCCTTGGCACGGCGATGGATTTTGGCACTGGCCGCGAACAGATCGGCGACTGTACCCACAGCGCCATGGCCACCTTCTCGTTTCACCCGGTCAAGACCATTGCCTGCGGGGAGGGTGGGATGGTCACCACCAACGACCCGGTCTTGGCTGAGCGCCTGATGCGTCTGAGAAGCCACGGCATGGTGCGCCAGCCCGACGCCTTTAGCCTCACAGCCATGGCCTTTGATGAGCGCGAAGACGGCAGCAGAGAATCCAACCCCTGGTTCTATGAGATGCCGCAGATCGGCTATAATTATCGCCTACCCGATGTGCTCTGCGCTCTGGGCATTAGCCAACTGGCCAAGCTGGACCGATTTGCGGCCCGCAGACGGACGCTGGCCGCGCTCTATCGCCAGCATATGGCCGAGCTTGCGCCCGTGGTGTCACTGGTAGCGACGCCGCAAGGGTCAGACCCTGCCCTGCACCTGATGGTCGCCCTGATCGATTTCAAGGCCGTGGGTCTGAGCCGAAAACAGGTCATGGACGGCCTCGCCGCGCGCGGCATTGGCAGCCAAGTCCACTATATTCCGGTCCATCGTCAGCCCTACTATCAGGACCGCTATGGCCTGATCGACCTGCCCGGCGCCGACGCCTTCTATAGCCGATGCCTCAGCCTGCCGCTCTTTGCTGGTATGGAGGATAGCGACCCCGAGCGGGTGGTTTCGGCGCTCAGGGCCGTTCTGGGTCTATAGGGCGCGGAGCCTGCCGCCCTTAGGACGGGCGCAGGCTTTCGATCTGTTCTTTCAGTTTGAGTTTTTGCCGCTTCAGCTGTCTAAGTCGCAACTGATCAGCAGCCGGTCGTTGCAGTTCGTCCCGGATTGCGCGATCAAGATTTTCGTGCCGGAAACCGAGTTCACGAATATGCGCTTCAATGGCCATGGGTTGCGACTCCTTGCGATTGGCGCTTGAAGTAAATCACCGACCTTGGTCGGCGTCAGATCACAATCGGTTGCTTTGACGATCAAACATCGCGACCGCCTCAGGAGGCTAGATGGCCCGTCCCTTAGACCCACACTCCGCCCCGCAGCGACTGGTGGTGGCCATTACCGGTGCGTCAGGCGCGGCCTATGGCGTGCGTATGCTCGAAGCCTGCCAAGATCTGGGCATTGAGAGCCATCTGGTCATGTCGCGCTCATCGGTCTTGACCCTGACCGCAGAGACCGGCCTCACCGTCGCGGATGTCTGCGCCAAGGCGTCTAAGGTCCATAAGATCGGCGATGTCGGGGCTTCCATCGCTTCGGGATCCTTCCAGACCCTTGGCATGATCGTCGCGCCCTGTTCGGTGCGCACCATGTCCGAGATTGGTGCGGGCGTGACTTCAACCCTCTTGACCCGCGCGGCTGATGTGGTGCTCAAGGAGCGCCGTCGTCTGGTCTTGATGGTGCGCGAGACGCCGTTCCATCTGGGGCACCTGCGCACCATGGTCTCATTGACCGAGATGGGCGCAATCATCGCCCCGCCCCTACCGGCCTTCTATACAAGGCCCAAGACGCTCGAGGACCTGATCGATCAATCGGTCGGTCGCTGCCTAGACCTGTTTGGCCTATCTTGGGGCGGCGTGAAGCGTTGGGGCGAGGATATTGGCCCAATCGAAAATTCCGAGCTCACGGCGCCCCTGTGAGCCAGTTTTGGGACTGGGCCTTGAGCGCCTATGCCCGGCCCGGCGTGGCTCAGGCCTGTCTGGATCTGCAAGATGATCACGGCCAATGCACGCCCTATCTGCTCTGGGCCGCTTGGGCAGCCCAAAGCGGACGCGGTCTTGATGAGGCCACGCTGGTCAAGGGCGCGGATCTGGCGAGGCGCTGGGAGCCTGCCCTTATCACGCCAGTAAGGGCGGTCAGGCGCGCCCTAAAACCTGCCTTTGATGGGGTCTCCGATGATCTGCGCGAGGCCCTTCGCGAGCAGGTCAAGGCGGTTGAGTTGGCCGCCGAAAAGACCCTGATGCTGTCCCTAGAGGCCCTTGCCTTGGTTGCCCCTTCCGGCTCCGTCTCGGTCCAGCAGGCTTTGGAACAGGCCACAGCCCTTTGGACCCCATCGGCACCCAAAAACAGCCTCATGGGGCTATCACAGCACCTTTGAACCATGGGTTGGGTTTGCTATGGTGGGCTACCGACCAAGCTGGTCGTCAGGGGTATGTCAGCATGAATGATGACGAACCGACCACGGATTCGGACAGCGCCATCAAGGCCCAGATCAATGTGTTTCGACAGGAACATCACGATCTCGACGCTTCGATTGTCGCGCTTGAAACCATGCCCCAGCCCGATCTTCTGCTGATTACCCGGCTAAAACGGAAAAAACTCGGCCTTCGCGACCTCATTTC
>CANKPO010000012.1 GCA_947484535.1 Caulobacteraceae bacterium | reverse complement strand
TAACGAAGGGGAATAGCAGCAAAATCGTCCGTATTCCCCTTTTTTATTGGAGTCGTTCGTTCTTCTCAGCACAGAAATTTTATTTCTTGTCTCATGCATATTAGATTTAGGGCAGTTCGGCGGATCAATAGGAGATACCTAAATCAACGCATTAAGACTTTAATCCCAGCAATAGGCATAAATTTGGCTCATCTGCGGTGGGATAATTTTAAACAGTAGACCAATTCTGTACGCCAAATATATTAGTCATAAATCTGTCAATCCTCTGTAAAGACTCTCGACTAAACGGTCTCCTACGCACGTAGAAAAATTGCTTGCGCAAAGGGGATCTAATTATGAAATCGAAACTGACACGTACCTCGTTGATGGGGGCCGTCGCACTCGGCGCTTTGTTGACAGCAGCAAGCGCAAACGCTCAGGCAGTTCAGCCAACAGTTACAACGCCGCCAGCCGCGGCTGCGGTGCCTTCAGATGACACTGAAATCGTCATTCGCGCCTCGCGCCCGATCGCTGAATCAGAGCGCGCCGCTCTTTTGGTGCAACGCGCCGCCGACAATCTGGTCTCGGTCGTCTCTGCCGACGCCATTGGCCAATTTCCTGACCAGAACATCGCCTTCGCCGTTGGCCGCCTGCCCGGCATCGCCATTGAGCGCGACCAAGGCCAAGCGCGTTATGTGAACCTGCGCGGCACGCCCAGTAACTGGACCACCATTTCTTTTGACGGCATCAATGTCGTCTCTCCTGAAGGTCGTTCATCGCGCTTCGACAATATCCCATCGGTTTTGGCGTCTCAGGTCATTGTTACCAAGGCCATCACGCCAGACATGAGCGGTGATACGGTTGCTGGTAACGTCAATATCCGCACCCGCAGCGCCTTCGATTATCCTGGCTTTAAAGCCAACGTGAAGCTCTCCGCTGGCCTTATGACACTGGGCGGCAACGCAGAGGTCGACAATTCTTTCGTGGTGTCGGACCGCTTCATGGACGGCAAACTCGGCGTTCTAGTTCAAGCTTCGAGCTACCAGCGCGATCAGGTCACGGACAACTGGGAAAGTGACCCTTATCAAACCGGCGGCGGCAGCGTTGATCGCCGCGCTGGCTGGGAAGATCGCCGTTGGGCACGCGAATATGAAAACAAGCCCTACCGCCTCGTGCGCGGTAACCAATCCTTTTCGGGCCGCGTCGACTATCAGCTGAACGACACGACGAGGCTCTATTTCAACTCCATCTTCACGAACTTTACGGACCGTGAACTGCGCAGCAACTATATCTTCCGCATGGATAATGGCGCTGTTGCGACCGGTACTGGGGCCTGCCCAGCGGTTCAGGCTCCCCAGACCAACTCTGGTGCCTTTGACATCTGCAATGGTAACACACCGGATAAGGGCACAGTTTACGGCGCTCAGATTACATCCAACTTCAACTCGCTCGATTATGAGCAGTCCATCTTCACCAACACCTTTGGTGTCGATTTCACTGCCGCAGGCTGGGATGCAACCGCACGCGTCAATTTCACCGAATCTATCGACAACTATAACGCTCCAGGCGCGCCCAACTTCGCTAGCCCTTCAACGGTTACAGATCGCCCCACGGTCGAATATCTCTTGGGCGATGATAATTTCAATACGGTTCGCCTCTATCGCACTGTCTTGACTGGCACGGGCTCAACAGCTGTTCGCTCGCGCGGAGACCGCGTCAACTCCATCGAGCAGTTCCCTGTTGCATTGGTGAACATCAGCTCGCGAGTCGCCCAAGACGAAACGACCGCTTGGACGGGCCGTCTAGACGCCAAGCGTGACTTTAGTATCTTTAACGGCGAAACGACGGTGAAGATCGGTGCGGCCTATACAGACCGTAGCAAGGAAAATGCTTCGCAAGTCTTCAACACGACGGCTGCCCAAATTGCCGCTGCGGGCCGCGCACCAATCACCTTCAACGATATTGCTATTGAAACCAGCAATGTTGGCAAATTGCCGCTTGGCTACCAGATCCGTTACCAAGGTAGAAACCAGGTTAATGCCTTGGCCGCTAATCTTAAGGCCGCTAATATTGGTTCATACACGGATCAAAGGCTCAATCTCTATAAGGTGACTGAAGAGATTTTGGCTGGTTATGCTATGGCTACGTGGAGGCAGAACTGGGGCAATGTGGTCTTTGGTGTGCGTGCAGAGCAAACCAAAAATACCGGTGAGGCCCTTGTTAACCTGACCCCCACCAATGCAAGCGCTCCTCTGACCCTGGTACAAACCACGTCAGAAGATACGATCTTCTATCCCAGTGCTCATTTCAACTATGATCTAAACGATGAGATGAAGCTGCGCCTTGGCGTCACAACAGGGGCGTCGCGCCCTGACTTTGACGATCTTCGTCCTAACTTCGTGATCACCGACGCGACCCAGTCTATCTCGGGCGGTAACCCAGATGCCGGTCCTGAGCGCTCCGTCGGTCTTGATGCCTATTTCGAATGGTATCAAAAGAATGACGGCTATTTCATGGTTGGGTCGTTCTACAAGGACATCAAGGACGTCCTGTTCAGCCAGACCGATCTGTTTGGTCGTACAGATTTGGATGTCCCTGGCTTTGCCCGCTCAGGCTATGCCCTGTCGACCATTCGTAACGGCGGCAACGGCTATTTGAGAGGCTTTGAAATCGCTATTGCGCAAAATGCGTCCAAGGTTGTTGAAGACAACAACATGCCCGATTACTTGGGTGGCCTTGGTTTTAGCGCCAATGCGACCTTCACGGACTCAGAAGTTGGCATTCCAAACACGGCCAACCCATACTTCTCGGCCACCAATGCAACCCTGTTCCCGGCCTTTATTGGCGAGCGCAAAATCAAACTGCCCGGTACGTCAGACACGCTCTATAATATCTCTCTGATCTATGAGAAATATGGCATCTCCGCGCGCTTGAGCTATCAGTTCCGCACCACTTGGCTTCAAGGCGTTGGCGCTTACGGTATTGCCAATGGCAAGCTGGTTCCCCAAACCAATGGCGACGTGTTCTGGGATGATGATGAAGAGATGGACCTGTCGATCCGTTATGAGATCAACAAGAATTTCGAGTATTTCTTCGATGCTCTGAACCTGACAAACCAGCAGGCAGTCCGTTATGGTGATAGCCGCCAGTACCCCGTCGAAGGTGAAACCTTCGGTGCTCGCTACATCATGGGTGTTCGCGTTAACTTCTAAATCTTAGACAGACGATGAAATAGAAATGGCCGGCCCAAGATTGGGTCGGCCATTTTTATGTCTGCAAGGATCTTAGACCCTTTAGGTCGCCAATATGGGGGGGCCCTATCCCCCCACCGCTCGTTCGGACCTAGTCCTTAAAGTTGGAATAGGGGTTGGTCGGCGAATAGGTTTGCTGTTCCACCGTCGCAGCAGCGCCCGCCGTGACCTTTTTTACGCCCGCGCTGTCTTTGCGCATGATGAAGCTGTCATAGAGATCACCCGTGGCCGCATAGGCGCGATAATCCAAACTATCGCCATTGATTTCAATGACCTGGAAGAACTGTGCCCCTTCAGCAAACCTGTCGAGGCGCACACCCGACGGCGCATACTGGTCCCAGCGGCTTTGCTTGAACCTGTACATTTTCGGCCCCGAAACCGAGTTTACAAACATCGTCGTAACCGCCTCGCCTGCACGGGCAGCACTTCGTTCTGGCCTTTGTTGATTAGATGAGGCCTGTGGGTTGGCAGGGATCGTGCCGCGCGCATAGGTATGATCATGACCCTGAAGCACCAGATCGACCCTATGCTTGGTCAAGATGGGCAGGATCGCATCGCGCCAAGCCTTACTGTCGCGCCCTTCGCCTGACGAGAAGATTGGATGGTGCATGGTGATCACCTTCCAGCGCGTGGTCGATTTGCCAAGCTCTGCGTCCAGCCATTCAGCCTGGGCCTTCGCCATAGCAGCACCGTCGCCACCGCTGTTGGCCGGTGTGGAATCGAGCACGAAAACATCTAGGTCTGCATTGTAGGCAATCTTGTAAACCGTTTCACGCAAGCCATCGGGCAACCCTGCTGCCGAGGGCAACCGAAACTGGGGTCGCCATAAGGCCGACAATAGGCGCTGAACGGCCGGTACCGTGCCTAAGCTGTCATATTCGTGATTACCCGCCACTGGAATGGCCGGGATCATGCCATGAATGAAACCGACGGCCTTAAACCACTCGGCCCACTCAATATCGCGCGACCCGCGATTGACCAGATCTCCGGCATGCAAGATGAACCGGGCATCCGGCGCCTTTTGAAATGAGGCCCGCACGGTGCGTGACCAATGGGACAGGATCCCGTTTTGAGCGTCACCCATATAGATAAAGCGAAAGGCTGTTCCCGCCTTTGGGGCCGTGCGAATCTGGAACCATTCGCTCCAGCTATTGTTCGCACCGCGAACGCGATAGGCATAAAGACTATCAGGTTCCAGTCCATCGAAGCGGACGGAGTGGTAGTGAACCGGTTTTAGTCCCGCGTTCCATTCCATCGTCAGTTCCGCCCCCGCACTGCGCACGGTCTCAAGATCTAGCGGCTCACTGAGGGCTCGATGCGACTTGGCACCATTAGCGAAAGAACCGCTAGGCATCGCGCGCGCAATTTCCGCAAAAGTAGCTGACAACGTGGCGTCGGTGCGCCACGACACAGCAAAACTGGTCGTCGGATCGGTTTCAAGCGTCGTAACAATCCGATCAGGCCATGCACTTGCATCCTGCCAAGGCGGCGTGATGACGGGTTTATGGTCCGCATGGGCTGCGACTGATGTCGCGAGGCCGCCATTGACGGCCACCCCTGCGCCGAGGCTTAGAAGGACATAGGCGCTAACGCTTAGACCAAAAGAGATTCGCTTTACGCGTTGCAATACCGGCATGTCCACTCCTCAAATTTGGTCTTTAGGGTGCAACTTTTTGATGTCGATTAAGCGACGTCTCAGGAAAATTTTGCAAAGATCAATCTTTGAGCCGTCCCTCGTCGCGCCTATTAGGCGCGTAAGCGGCGTTCCATGCGGTCGATGCATTGCTGGGCAACCAACATTTTAAACGGTGGAGAGAACCTGGGGGACGGCAAGGGCAGCACGCAATCGCCTTCAAATTCCTGATCAGAACAGTTGCATCAGCTGCACATAACCGAACGTGGTATTTCCTTGTCGCGAGGCGTTAGGGGCGGTCTTGGCGAACTCACCATTTAGGATCGCGGATGCGCCAATCTCCAGCTCGAGGCTTCGAGGTTGCAACCAGAAGCGCATGCGTGCCTCGTAGAAATGACCGATAAAGTCTCCGGAGGCACCTGATCGGTCTTGCACGCCTGCCGATACCCAGGCGTCGCGAGGTTCGGCAAGCGAGGCAGCCTTATAGGCAAGCCTAAAATCGAGCCGGTCGCTGGGCCTCAATTCAATGCGGCCGCCCGGAGCGTCAATGTTGGCCGTCGTTAATGGACCATGGATCCCCGTATGGCCAAGATCGCTGCGCCGCCCCCCAAAGAGTCGCTCGAACTGTTCGTAGTTTGCGTCGGTTGGGTCTTGGTCCCCACTGGCGAAATAGTAGTCAAGCTGCACGCGGGGGCGCCACGGGTGATCGAATGTGTGGCCTAGGTGGGCATAGAGCATCGATGCGTCCACGGCGAGGTTGCGCAGATCGGCTGCGCCCGTGGTCTGGCGCCTTGTACCGCTTCGGCTGGAAGCTTCAATATCGAGATCGAGGCGACCTGCTTTCGGGGCACGGTAAAGACGAAAACCCGGCTGCAGATAATGCCTGTTCGGCGTTGCAACAGTGTTGGTGTCGCGCTCTTCGAGATCATAGAGGAAGACTTCGGCCCACAGGTCAGGGAAAATCTCACCGAGCACGTCAGCGCGGCGATAGTGCGCACCCAGCAACCGGCGACCCCACTCTTCCTCGTCCCCCGAAAGTTCATTTTCACGAAGTGACGCTGGGTCATTTGGTAAACGCCCCAAGGGGGAAACCGCAACGAGATGCAGTTCGTCACCGCGCTGGTTTGTGGATCGCCAATAGGCTCCTGTGTAAGCAAAGATCACATTTGCCATATCGACACGCTCAAGGACGCGCTGGCTGCCAATAGCAAGGGTCTGGCGGCCAAGTTTCAGCGATGCGGTCTTCGAGCCAAGCGCCCCGTCAAGGTCGAACCGGACGTAGGCCTGAAGAACATCCAGAGGATCGACGATGCTCGTCGTCAGCGGTGTGCCGCTGTCATCCAGATAGGAGCGCGCGTCCTGCAACTCAAATCCAGCCGCGATCGGACCTGAATCGGCTTCAACCAAGACCAGGTTGCGGAACCCCAGCACCTGGTCGCCGCCCTTGCCACTGGATCGGAACTGACCATCAAGCGTTTCATAACGAGCGCGGGTGACACCCTCGATCTTTAGCCAGTCCGGTACCTGAAGTGCGTCGGCCAAGCGCCAAGGCTCTTGCGTCTGAGCGAAGGCGGAGGGACCTTGAACGAGACAGGCGAGGGCCAATGCCGCCATGCGGCCTGCCCAGGGGAATGGTCTGTCCTGCTTGACGCTGGATGGCGAAGGACTCAGAGACTGTGTTTCCATAATTCGAAAAATATCGAAATGATGGTCTAAAGACAATTGAAGGTTTCAAGACAGCAGCGCTCGGCCTTGGCACGCTATAAGGCTGCCTCACCCGCCCAATGCCCCCCTAGGTACCCGGGCTCGTCAATCGACCGTTCGGTGTAGGATTGATCTAGGACGCGGGCTCAAGAAGGCGCGCGCGCAAGAGGGCGAGCTCAGAGTTGGAAACACCAAGGCGCTTAGAGACAAAGGTCTGAACCGATCCATAGTCCTTAATGATCTGATCTAGCCCGCTTCCAGATAGGCTGGATCTGCCCGCAGGAGCGGGGCGATCAATTACGCCTGTGTCCCGCGCATGGCGCTATAGGCATCATTGACCGCGCCTGTCGCTGCGCCAGTGCCTGTCGCCCTTGGTACTGTCAGACTTAAACAGAACCGAAGGCTGGCACGTGCGACGCTGCCCGAATTTTCAGGCCTATTGACCCGATAGATCGGGAACGGCACAGAGATGAACAGGCCATTTGCCTCAGGAAAAGAGTTCTTGGTCGCTGGGATATCAACAATAGCGTGCGCGTAGTTCGCCGTCAGGGTAAGATTATCCCTCGCCGCGAACGTGAAGTCGGCCGCAAAACCTTTAAGATCGCCCTCCCCCGGTACATTGGTGGTTTCTGTGGTCGTCCGCAGGGTCGTTAGCCGCTTAACGGTTACAAGATCGATGTGCGGATACTGGGCGTGTCGGACTGCACGGACGCTCAGGACCTCTTTCATGCTGCTGATTGGTAGCCAGAAGGATAGGCCCAAAGACCAAGGACGACCGCAATATCGATAGGGCCCGTTCGACAATGACCGTCAAAATATTTTTGGTTTCCGATTAATCCCTCAATCGGGATATTTTAATCACATTAAATGGGTCCTGACGGGTCTCTTGCTTGAAAAGGGCTAGGGTTTGGAACCTGTGGTTCCCCTCAAAGGGCGCGAAACGATCCGACAGGGCGCGAACCACCTTTGCCCGCAGCGCCTCGTCCTTGATGCTACTCGTGAGGGTCATATGAAATCGAAAGTCTTCAAAAATATAGGGATAGCCGAACTCTTGGAGCCAAAGATCCTGTTGCGGTGACAGACGCGCACGGCGGCGACGTTCAAGATCGGCATCAGACAGAGGCGCGCGAAAAGGTTCAAACTCAGTCACGCAGGCGCGGTGTAACTGATCCATCTCATCGCAAGCTGCCGCCAGCCGAAAAGCAATGAACGGGCCGATATCAGACACTTCAATCGGGGCCGTAAAGGGTGCCTTGGCCTGACAAAAGGCCTCTAGAGCCTGAACCAGTTCTTCTTGGCTGCGACCGGCCGCCAATTCAAAAGGCGCTTTAAGCGTGGCATGAAACCCATAGCCGCGTGGATCAGCCGTCAAACCATCGAGATCCAGATCCTCCAGTCCCGGCAAGGGCGCGCGGGGGCCGACCGGCCGATCAAAGGCATCTCGACCCAGAAAGTTCGCCGCAGCAAGGGTCAGCGGCGCATCGGCCTCTGGGCAATAGTAGATCGCGTAGCGCGCTGTCATGCCACCAAACGCCCCTCGCACCACACCCGCCGAACCGTTGGCCAACCTGGATTTTGATAGCCTATCCGGACCAGATCTGCACGCCGACCTTCGACAATCGCCCCTCGGTCGCTCAATCCTGCGATCCGAGCCGGGTTGTCGGTGACTGTGGCAATGGCATCGGCCAGTGTCCAGTTGAACGGGGCTTCGGTAAGTTGAAAGGCGGCCCTTATCATGGATAGGGGGATATAGTCCGACGCCAAGACATCCAACAGGCCCGCCTCAGCACAGTCTCGCGCCCCCAGATTGCCAGAATGGGAGGCACCGCGAACGAAATTAGGGGCACCCATCACATTGAGCATACCGCGCTCATGGGCCAAGCGGGCCGCCGCGATAGAGACCGGGAATTCCGACGCGATGCAGCCATTATCCCATGACTCCTCGACATGGTCGGGACTTTCATCATCGTGGCTCATCAGGGGAATAGATTCCTTGTGCGCCATAGCAACCACATAGGCGCGGTTCGCCGGGGCCACTGATTGGTCGCGCCAAGCCGTCTGGGTGGCGAGCATCTCAGCCACCTCACTGGCACCATGGCCAGACGAGACCATACGTTCCTCAAAACGTTTCAAGTCGGCGGTTTGACGCTGGCCTGGGGTGTGGTCCATCACGGACAGAAGGCGAAGACGGGGATGGTGCCGATAGGGCTCCATCAGATCGGTGAGTTCGGGATTGGTGACCTCAGCGCGCAGATGCAGCAGATGGTCGACCCGAAGCATGCCTTGGCTTGCCGCATAGTCCACACCGCTGATCATTGGCGCCAGGGCATCCTTACGATCCAGCCCCTCCTTGCGACCATGAAGGCTGAGACTATCGAAAACGGTCGTAATGCCTGCTGCTGCACATTGGCCATCATGGGCCAGGGCTGCACCAACAGCATCCCACTGCGCGCCGGGACGGGGTTGAAAATGCTTTTCAAGATTGTCCGTATGGATATCAACCAGCCCAGGGATCAAGAGGTCGTCCCCTAGGCACTCAGCCCCCAAGGCCGGTTGATCGCTAGGAACAAGGTCACGGATCAACCCGTTCTCAATCACAAGGTTGCCGCAAACGACACCCGATGGTGTCACGATCTGGCGACAAAAAAGCGTAAGGGTCACGCTGCAGACTCCATGTCCATTTTGAAGGATGACACGTCAAAATGTCGGGTCGCCACAGCATCGCGGACATCTTGATCGTGAAAAATGCCAATCATGGCGGCACCCTTGTCCAAGGCGGCCTTGATAAGGGCAACGACGGTTTCGCGGTTGGTCGCATCCAGAGATGCGGTCGGCTCGTCGAGCAGCAGGACGGGATATTCCCGAATGAAACTGCGAGCAATATTGACCCTTTGTTGCTCGCCGCCTGAAAAGGTCGCTGGCGGCAGGGACCACAGGGCTTCAGGCAATCTCAGGCTGCGCAAGAGGCTGACCGCGCGCGACCTAGCCTCCTCGGGGTCAACGCCATTACCAAGCAATGGCTCGATGACGAGGTCGATGGTGGAGATACGCGGAATGACGCGAAGAAACTGACTGACATAACCCATGGAGCGGCGACGCACGGCGGCAACCATATGGGGAGAGGCCTTGGTGATGTCGACATAGGCACCGTCATGCTGCACCTCGACACAGCCCCCAGACGCCAAATAGTTGCCATAGATGGTTCGCATCAGCGTGGACTTACCAATCCCAGAGTCGCCGACAAAAACCACGCACTCTCCCGGAGCGACTTCCAAATTTAGCGATTCAAAAACAGGGATCTCAATCGAACCTTGATTATGGAGCGTGAATTGCTTTTTCAGATTGGTCACCCGAATAGACGGGGCGTGACCATTGTGCTTCGACTGTTGCATGGGTGTGCCCTTAGATCTGCAGAACGGAAGAAACGAGCAACTGGGTATAGGGGTGCTGTGGATCATCCAGGACCTGATCGGTCAGTCCGGTTTCGACGACGGCGCCGGACTTCATAACCATCAACCGGTCCGCCATCAGGCGGGCGACGGCCATATCGTGGGTGACGAGAATGGCCGCTAGGCCAAGATCTCGAACCAGCTCACGCATGAGGTCCAGCAAACGGGCCTGAACCGAAACGTCCAACCCGCCGGTCGGCTCATCCATAAATACCAGCCTAGGCGCATGGATCAGATTGCGTGCGATCTGGACCCGCTGCTGCATACCGCCCGAATAGGTCCGTGGCTTGTCATCGATGCGGCTGAGATCGAGCTCAACACGGTTAAGCCAATCGAGCGAGGCCTGACGCATGTCCCCATAGTGACGGCGACCAAGGTTCATCAGAGGCTCTGCAACATTGGCCCCGCCCGATACCCGCATGCGAAGTCCGTCACGTGGGTTTTGATGAACAAAGCCCCAGTCCTCACGCTGCATGCGGCGCCGATCAGGTTCTGAAAGGTCGTATATGTCCACAAGGCCATGGCGACTGGCGTTAAACTCAACCCGTCCTTGAGATGGAGGCAAACGGCCGGACAGGCAGTTGAGGAGGGTCGTCTTACCCGAGCCACTCTCACCGACAATGCCCAACACTTCACCGGGACGCATCTCGAACGAGACATCGCGGCAGCCGGTGATCATTCCATAATGTTTGGACAGGCCACGGACGCGCAGCAGCGGTTGATCGGCCTGATCGATCGTTTCTTGATGGGCTGTCATGGTCATTGGCCAGCATCCTTGTCGATATCGACCAGCTCATGACCCGCCATCGGGCCACGGAGGCCCTGCGCACGGCGGTCCGAGCAATAGTGGCTGTCGGAACAGACAAACATTCTTTGGCCCTGGTCATCCAACACCACCTCATCCAGATAGGAGTCATCCGCTGCGCAAAGGGCGCAGCTCTCCTCCCACTTCTGGGTCTCGAAGGGATAGTCTTCAAAATCGAGGCTGCGGACCGTTGTGTGAGGTGGGATCGCATAGATCCGCTTCTCGCGGCCGGCTCCAAACAGCATCAGCGCTTGGGAATTGTGGAGCTTAGGATTGTCAAATTTTGGAATTGGCGAGGGCGACATGAGATAACGCTCGTCGACCATCACCGGATAGCCTGCGGTCGCAGCAATGCGGCCAAAGGCAGAGACATTTTCATAGAGGGACACATATTGCAGGCCATATTCCTCATAGGCATGCATGGCCCGGGTTTCCATCTCGCGCGGCTCTAGGCCTCGAAGGGGCTCAGGCTGCGGCACTTGAAACACCATGATCTGGCCATCCTTGAGGGGATGTTCTGGGATGCGGTGGCGAGACTGAATGATGGTGGCCTCGGCTGTGTCCTCGGTCGTGGCGACATCGGCAACCTTGGCAAAGAAACGGCGGATCGAGACGGCATTGGTCGTATCGTCGGCACCCTGATCAATACATTTATAGACATCATCAGGGCCGATTATGGCGGCGGTTAGCTGAATGCCTCCCGTTCCCCAGCCATAGGGCACCGGCATTTCACGCGATCCAAACGGAACCTGATAGCCCGGGATCGCCACGGCCTTAAGAATGGCCCGGCGGATCATCCGCTTGGTCTGCTCGTCCAGATAGCCATAGGTGTAGTAGCGCTCTGGACTGTTGGAAGTCGCTGTTAGCGCGGCGTCATTAGATTGCGCGTTCATTCTGCAGGTTCCATTTGGAGCGCTGTGATCGCTTCAGCCGCCGCTTTTCGGTCGAAAAATTCCGCGCGCAGCTTGCGCAGGAACAGAAGGTCGGCTTGGAAATCGACATAATGCGGCAGTTTCAGATGCTGCACAAAACCAGAGGCTTCGACATTGTCGGAGTGATAGAGGACAAACTCTTCGTCTTGGCAGGGGGCATCGACCTCTTCGCCAAGCTCGCGCGCACGCAGGGCACGGTCGACAATGGCCATGCTCATGGTCTTGCGTTCATTATGGCCAAAGGTCAGACCATAGCCGCGGGTATATTGCGGTGCCCGCTCAGCCGAACCGGCAAAGCCAGACAGCATGATACATTCGGTCAGGGTGATGTCGGCAATCTCGATGGGAAAGCCCAGTTCATCGGGGATGAATTCCACCGGCACCTCGCCCATGCGAATTTCTCCGCAAAGGGGATGGGTGCTGCCCCACCCGCGCTGTGAGGAATAGGCGAGGCTCAACAAAAAGCCTTCATCGCCGCGCGCAAGGGCCTGAAGGCGCTGATCACGCCCCGCCGGAAAGGACATGGGTTCGCGGGTCAGATCAAAGGGCTCGTCATCGCCGTCGATGCGGGCCTCTTGCTCCAAGAGATTCTCATGGGAAAAGACTGAGCTGATCGTCGGAAGCGGGTGGACCATGGGCTCAAGGGCTTGGGGTGCGGGGGCAACGGGATCGGCCCCCTCAGCCGCCAGCTTGAAGTCCAACAGGCGGTGGGTGTAGTCGAAGGTTGCGCCCAAGACCTGGCCACCTGGAATATCTTTGAAAGCCGCCGAGATACGGCGGCGCACAGCCATGGCAGCGGTCTCGACCGGCTTTGAGAAGCCAAAACGCGGCAGGGTCGTGCGATAGGCCCGCATCAAGAAGGTGGCCTCCGCGACATCACCAGCCGATTGCTTAATCGCCAAGGCCGCCAGATCGCGATCATAGCAAGAGCCTTCGGCCATCACCCGATCCACCGACAGGGAGAGCTGCTCGCGAACCTGATCGACCAACAGTTCCGGCACTGACGGATCACCACGGCGCGCCTCTTCGAGCAGGGCGTGGGCATTAGAAATGGCGCGTTCGCCACCCTTTACAGCTACATAGGCCATGGGCTCAGCTTCCCTGCTCTAAGGTTCGCGTGGTACGCGGAAGGCAGATGATCTCATCGCCTGCGCAAAGCATCAGATCGATGCCAAACTGGAATTTTGAATTGACCTCGGTGCGCACTGACCAAAAATCAGCCGATAACCCGCAAGGCGCAATTTTCGCCTCCGTCTCTATGCCTGGGCCTTGCAGACGCACGGTCTCGCCGCCGGTTAATGAGGGCAGCACCAATATCAAGGTCGTGGCGCGGTCGGGATATTTCGCGTCTCCGAGATTGAACTGATTGAGGTCGGACAAGGCCGCATCACTCTTAGACAATGCAAAGGCCGCCGCCGAAGGATCGAGCGTTAGAGGGCAGTTACAATGGAAACGCAGCCAGATTGACAACTCGCCCCCAGCCAATGACGGCTC
>CANKPO010000011.1 GCA_947484535.1 Caulobacteraceae bacterium | reverse complement strand
TGCGCAGCAGGGCTTGGCCGCCGCTGGTGAGCAGGGCTGCGAGGTCTGGCCTGATCTGGCCTTGAACATCGGTCACGGTCATTTGTCGTCCTTGATTAACCAGACTATGGCCGGATGGACCCTCTTCGTCGCCCATAAAAAAGGGGCGGCAGAGGATGTCTCTGCCGCCCCAATTGTTTAGTCGATTGGCTTTTGATTAGAAGCGCAGACGTGCCGCGATGTTGAACGTACGGCCAAGGACGCGATAGACCTGTGGGTCTGTGTTGGCTTGGCTGAACGTACCAGCGAAGAACTGCGGGGGGCTCTTGTCCAACAGGTTACCGATGTTGGCGTTCAGTTGCAGGTTGTCATTGACGTTCCAGCGACCAGACAGATCGATATAGCTGGCGGCTTCGGTCTTTGGCAAAATAATCCCATAGTCAGCATTTTCGTCGGTCATTTCTGGCGTGTAGGTCCAACGGGCCTGAACCATCCAGTCACCCAACTGGTACGAACCGGTCATGACCGACTTGTACTCAGGTGTGGAACCGCTGATGCCGGCGTCGGTGTAACCCTTACGCTCAACGCCGTTGGTGGCGTAGCTGTCAAGGATAGAGATCAGGGCGTTGAACGCGATGCGCCCGGGTGTGCCCTTGATCACTTCGCCAAGGTCAAAGCGATAGTCGGTCTGGATATCCACACCCTTGGTGACGATTTCCGACAGGTTGGCGATCGAGGTGTCAATGCTGTCGATCTGACCGGACAACGGATTACGCTTTATCTTAGCGCATTCGTTAGCCTGCAGGCTGACATAGCAACGGCTGAGGACGGTGCCGGCGCCGATGGAGCCGACGGCGTCTTCGATCTTAATGTCAAAATAGTCGACGGACATCTTCATATCACCAACCGAGAGGAAGGTTGGTTGGAACACAACACCAGCGGTGAAGGTCTTGCCCGTTTCTGGCTTCAGGTTTGGGTTACCAAAGGAAAAAGCCTGAACTTGGCTATTGTTGGCCGCAAAGCCGGTAAAGCTAAAACCGGGCGCTTGGGCGTTACAGATGGCCAGTACAGCGGCGGAACGGTTAGCAGAGTCCTTACAAGGATCGGTATAGGAGGGGAAGCCTTGGTCACCGTTCTGGAACAGTTCGAACACGCTTGGGGCGCGAACGGCCTTGTTATAGACGGTGCGGAACTTCAGCCAATCGACCACGGCCCACTCGCCACCGACCTTGTAGGTTTCGGTCGTGCCGATTGTGTCATAGTCCGAATAGCGGTAGCCGCCTTCGATGCCGACATATTTGGCGAAGGGAAGGTCCTTCACCAAGGGAATGCCAACTTCGCCGTAGAGTTCCTGTACAACCACCGAACCCTTTTGGTTCTGGATGGCGTTGAAGCCATAGATGTCGCCGTTGCGCTGGGCATCGTCCACATCCAAGGCCGCGCGGGATTCGCGATATTCATAGCCGAGCACGGTCGAGACCGGGCCAGCAGGCAGTTGGAACGCATCACCGCGCACGAAGGCCGCCAAACGACGCTCTTCATAGGTGTTGATCTGGTGCGTATCGGTGCGCACGAACTTGACCGCAGCGTCAGACAGCTTGTTCTGACCAAAGATGTCAGTCAGTACGCACCCGGGAAGACCAGCCTTACCCAAAGAGGTCGTGGATCCAGCCACCGGCGTCTGACAGCCGGCAAGGCCTTGGTTAATGGCTGTCTTATTCAGGTTATTGCGCAGAGTTTGAGAGAAGTGGGTGCGGCCATAGGTGCTGGTCGCGCTCCAGTTCCAGTTGTCATTGATCTCGCCGTCCAAGGTGGCCAGCAGGGTCAAGGATTGGTTCTCATACTCGCCGACACGAGGGCCGAGTTGCAGCGAACGCCAGTCCATATTGAAGCTGGCTGATTGATCGGGACGAGATGCCAGTGCAGCCGCCAAATCGGGGTGAGCCGAATTGATGTAGGACTGCATAGCAGAGGTCAGATAGACGGTGAGTGGCGGACTTACGCCAGCGGGTGTCGCTGCAAGTTGAACGCCAGAACGGCTGTCGATGTAAGACATTTGCGTCTTCAGCTTTAGCTTTGGATTGATCTGATAGGATCCAAAGCTGCTGATCGCATAGCGTTCGGCAGGGATGATGAGGTCATTGGTTGGCGCATAGTTATAACGCGACGAACCGGCAGCGCGGTCAGGAACCCCACAGGCCTTTGACGTGAAGCGTGGGGTCAGCTTACCCGCATCGTTGAACGACAGGTTGCCACCGTTGACAGCAACGCCTGGCGTGGCGGCGTTACAGTCGGTATCGGCGGCTGCGAACTGAGCCGAAGTGGCCGGATTGCTGGCCAGCAAACGGAAGGGGTTCGCCGAGTTGCTGTAGATCCAGCCCCAAGGTGGGGTGCCCGAGCCGCCCGGAGAGAAGGTGTAGAGCGGGGTCTTTGCGTTCTGAGCGTTCCACTCAGCCGCGCTGTCGATGACATAGCCATTGTAGCTGGAGTCATAGAAGGTTCCGGCCGAAACCCGTGACCAATCAAACTCGCTCTGCAGGACCGGGTCGCGCTTATAGTAAGACGCGTACATGGTCATGTTGCCCTTGCCATTGGCAAAGTTGCCGCCGAGCAGGCCTTCGAGGTTGAAGTCCTTGGCCAGTCGGCCGTCCATGCTGCCGCCGGTCTGGGCGGAGATTTCAGCGCCTTCGTAATTGTCCTTCAGCACGAAGTTGACAACGCCGGCCATAGCGTCCGAGCCGTAAACGGCCGAGGCACCACCGGTGAGGACTTCGATACGGTCGATCAGACCGGCTGGGATGGTGTTCAGGTCAACCACGCCGGTGGTCGAAGAACCGGGGACGCGTTCGCCATTGACCACGACGAGCGTGCGCTGAGCGCCCAAGCCGCGAAGGTCGATGGTGGCGAAGTCTTCGCCGCCCGAATTGTTGGAGGTGACAGTGTTGCCAGGAACGATCTGTGGCAGTTCGTTCAGCAGTTGCTCAACCGCGATGGTACCGGTCAGCTTCAGTTGCTCGCTACCGACAGTGGCAACGGGGCTGGTCGACACGAAGTCCTTGCGCTGCAAGCGCGAACCGGTGACGACGATTTCGGTGACATCCGTATCCGACTTTGCAGCATCTTGAGCGTAGGCAGGCGCAGCGAAGATCGCGAGCGCACCGCACAACATCGTTGACGCCATAACGCGTCCGCGGGTTGAGCCAATTTTCATTATCTAAATCCCCCTCCAAGGTGATTGATACAGTCCTGAGACGGCGCGACCCAATGGGTACACGCCACCAATACGAAGGGCTTTCGCCTGTCGTACGATAGAACAACTATTGGCTCCGAGCGTGCGGGGTCAACTGGAAGGTCACAAAACAGTCACTGTTGCGGCAGGCCTGTCGCATTATCGCAACGGTTTGAGAGGGTGTTGCATATGTTTTGGGCATGACTAACCCTAAGGGGGCGGTTTGGCGGATATTTTCTCCATGGCCTCTTCGTTAAGGCTTCTCCCGCGCATCCACGACCAGTCTCAGCGGGGCTGAGCGTCGGGCAGGACATCAAAGGCGAGGCTCATTCGGCTTGCCTCTCCGCCAAAGGGGACGGTGCCGTGCCACATATAGGATGGAAACAGGGCCAGAAGACCGGGTTTGGGCTGGACGAAATGGCCCGGCTCTAGGGTCGGGGCGGTCGGCGTTGGCGGGGCACCAAGCCTGAGCCAGCCTTCGCGCCGGTCGGTTGTCTGCACCTGCGGCGGCACATCGGCATAGAAGGCCGACGATATCCAACCATTGGGATGGATGTGATCCACATGAAAGCCCTGCGGTCTGAGGCGAACAGACCAGGCCTCGTCGATCCTATGCTCCCCGATATTGCGCCGCCTTAGCAGATCTGGGCCTTTGCCAAGGTGATCGCGATAGGTCCGGATCGGGCCTTGGATGGCTTGAAAGAAGGCACCAATGACCGGGTCATCACTGGTGACCAGATTATGCGAGGTTTGCGACCCGCCCCGGATCGACTGCTCGATCGGATGGGCTTTGAGCAGATGGACACTGTTTAGAGAGGTGCGCAGGTCATCAAGAAAATCAGTCAGGTGCGTCCAGCCAGAGGGGCAGTCGATCATCAGGGCCTGAACCACGGCGGGATAGTCATAGAGATCGTCCAATCTGGGGTCGCCGCCGAGCCGCCAAGCGCTGGTCAGGTCGGCAATGGCCTGCTGGTCGCCCGGTTGCTCGGTGACCAGTTCAAAGGCGAGGTCTGCGGCAGCCTTGGCGTCGCCCAGCGCCAGCAGGGCTTGAACGACGGCCTTTTTGGGCAGGCGCTCGCCTGGGAAGCGGGCCGCCAACTGCTGGGCTATGGCCAGAGCATCAGCGGGGGCGTCCTTTAAGAGGAGCCAGCTAAACTCCAGAGCTAAGCGCGGGTCCTGCCCGATGGCCGCGATCTCGGTTCTGGCCAAGGCCAGGGCAGCGGCCTCACCCTGGATGTGGCTGAGCAAGCGCAGTTTGACCAACAACAGATCGCCCTGTTTAGGGGCCTGAGCGAGGGCCTGATCGACGGGGGCGAGGGCGGCGGAGGCGTCGCCGGTCGACATCCAGATCAGATGGCTAAGATCGCGCAGGGCCTCGGCATAGTTCGGGCGAACCGAAAGGGCCGCTTCGAAGGCCTGTTTGGCGCGGTCAAATTGACGAAGGCCTTGAAGGCCCCGGCCAAGGACCAAGAGCGTTTCCGGGGCCCGGCCACCTAGCCTCAAGGCCCGCTCGGCCTCGGCGACGGCATCCTGATCGCGGCCAAGGTCGCCAAGGCCTGCGGCGACATTGTGCGCGGCAATGGGATCATTGGCGGAAAGCCTTGCGGCAGCTTGGTATTGGGCCAGAGAGCCGGCCTTGTCGCCTAAGGCCTTGAGGGCGGCGGCCCGCAGGGATTGGAGATCAAAGCTTGCCTCCCCCTTGCGACAGAATGGACGCAGCAGGGTTTCGGCTTCGGCGGCTGCGCCTTGGTTAAGCAGGATCTGGGCCAGAAATTCGGCGGCTGGCCCGCAACTGCGTTCGCGTTTGAGTAGCTGCCGACACGCCCCTCGCGCCTGATCAAGCTGACCGGCCTGAATCAGGGCTTGAATCCGATTGAGGTCTTGTGCGGTAGCCGCAGAGAGGGGTCGGGTCACGGGCGTAGCCGAAGGGTGATCATGAGTAGATCATCCATGATGGGATTCGATCAAGTCAATATGCGAGGCTGACAAAAGGCTTAGATCCTAGCGAGCTTGAGTTGATCTTCTATTCTTGGGTTGTGAAATTTTTTTAACTGGCCACCATTAGCGAGATGGTTCAGGCTGCCAAAGCAAAGACCGCATAACCTAGAGGATCCGAGATGATCGCGTTCAAACCCCCTTTAAATCGGATTGCCGCTTGGACAGTTGGCGCTGTCTCGGCCCTGACCGTGGCTTGGCTGCCTACCATTGCCGCCGCTCGGGTGCCGATAGATGCCCTGGTGGGCTATGGCGAGGTCCGAAGTCCCGTTATCTCTAAGGACGGCGTTCATCTCGCAGCCATTCGGCGTGAGGCGGTGGGCGATGTCCTGATCCTTGCCGACCTCAAGACCGGCAACATCAAGCCCGTCCATGTCGCCAGAGCCGATCAGAACATGCAGCTGGGCTTTGTCCGCTTTAAAGGAAATGGCCGTCTGGTCTTTAGCTTTAGCCAGCGCATTCACGTCGTGCCGGGCTCGGGCGGTGTGAAGAAGACGGAAATTGTTGAAGACGGCTTTATCAATGTCGGGCGGGTCTATTCGAGCAATGTCGACGGATCGGACCTGATCTCACTCTACGACCCCTCATCGCAGCAGGGCTATCCGCGCACGGTGAGCACGCGGGTGGTCAGCCTGCTTGAACAGTCTGAAACCGACGTTCTGATCGTGGCTCCGAAGGCGGGAGGCTCAGAGCTTTGGAAGGTCAATGTTCGCGACGGCAAGCGTGAGATTGTTGATCGCGGGCAGGACAATACCTTCAACTGGGTGGTCGACAGCGACGGTGTGCCGGTCCTGCGTCAGGACGTCATTGCTGGCGGTAAGGGCTTTATGTGGTCGCGGCGTGCGCGCGGTGCGCAGGACTGGAAGGAAGTGGTTCGCTTCCGGGGTGCAGAGGGGGCCAATTCGGGGCCAACCTTTGTCGGCGAGGGGCCGACCGACAAGCCCGGTCAGGCCTTTGTTCTGGCCCGCAAGGACGGCGACGACACCTCCGGCCTCTATCGCTATGACACCAATAGCGGCACCTATCTGGAAACCCTACAGACGGTGGCGGGTCACGACGTGACCGACTCCCTGATCAATCCCTACAATAATAAGCTCTTGGCCGCCTGCTGGCTGGCCTATCGGGTCGCGTGCGAGCCCAAGGATGCGGCCTTTGGACGTCAGTGGACTGCGCTCAACCGGGCCCTCGGTGACAAGGTCAATGTGCAACTGACCAGCATTGGCGGGGCGGATATGGACCAATGGATCGTTCAAACCAACGGCCCAAAGGATCTCGGCACCTATTATCTGTTTGATCTTAAGGCCAAGCGTTTGGAGGTCCTGTTCCAGCAGCGTCCCAATGTGGCCGAGGCTGACCTGCCGGATGAACAGGTGCTGGAATATACGACCAGCGACGGTCAAAAGCAGTGGGGCTATCTGTGGACCCCGCCCGGCGTGACCGACATCAAGAACCTGCCGACCGTGATTGTGCCTCACGGGGGACCAGAAGGCCGCGATATCTGGGGGTTTGACCCGATGGCTACGACCTTGGCCAGTCAGGGCTATGCGGTGTTCCAGCCCAACTTCCGAGGCGGCGGCGGCTTTGGTCGCAAGTTCGTCGAGGCGGGCCATGGTCAGTGGGGTGAGCGGATGCAGGAAGATGTCGCCGACGCCACGCGCAACCTGATCGCTCAAGGCATTACCGATCCTAAGCGGGTCTGCGTCTTTGGCTGGTCCTACGGTGGCTATGTGGCCATGACGGCGAGCTATAAGAATAAGGACCTATTCAAGTGCGCGGTGGCGGGAGCCGGTGTTTCTGACCTTGTCGAAATGCAGCGCTGGGTTCGTGACGGAACCACCAACAAGAAAGAGGTCATATCGGGCGGCGGCAGCGGCGCACAGAGCATGACCTATAAATATTGGCTGCAGGCCATCGGCGATCCGGAAAAGGTGCGGGATCGCTTGATCAGCAATTCAGCGGCCCGCAATGCTGCTTCGGTGGGTATGCCGCTGCTATTGATCCATGGCGACAAGGACCAGACCGTGCCGATTGAGCAGAGCCAACTGATGCAAAGGGCCATGGAAAAGGCTGGCAAGCCCGTCAGGCTGCTGGCTGTCAAGGACACGGACCACTATTTCACCCCGATACAGGGTGCGTCTTGGAAGACGATCCTGACCGAGGCCACCGCCTTCATCGGCCAGAACATCGGCCCTGGGGTTGAGCCCACGAAGTAGAGACAGCACCCCGGTCGGGTTCAGGCCCGGCCGGGTGAAGTCTGCGCCTACCGAACCGGTGTCGGCGCCAGAACGTTGGCGTGGTTCTGTTCGCGTAGGCGGGCCTGCATCATCTGGTCCATCACCGCCTTGGCCTGAGGATCGCCCAGCAGCCAGCCTGCCGCCGCCATCGCGCGAACAGCCATGGTGCTGACACCTAAGGCATGGCTGAAGGCTTCAAAGGGTGAGCGTGGGCCGGGCAAGGAGGTCAGGCGCACCTCTTTACCGGTCAGGCCGGTCAGGGCCTTGGCCTTGTCGACCGCGTCATAGAAGCCGCCGATCTCATCGACCAGTCCCAGGGCCTTGGCCTGCTCGCCGGTCCAGACCCGGCCCTTGGCGATTTCGCGGACTCGCTCGGGCGGCAGCTTGCGCCCCTCAGCGACGCGGGCGATGAAGCCCTCATAGGTCTCGTCGATCGACTTGGCAAAGCCGTCGCGCTGCTGTGGGGTAAAGCCCTCGCCCATGCCATAGATGGCCGAATAGTCGCTGCCCACCGAGGTGTGCCGCACATCAACGCCAAAGCGGCTCAGGGCGTCGGACAGAGCGAACTTGCCGCCATAGACGCCGATAGAGCCGGTCAGGGTCGAGGGCTGCGCCACGATGGCTGAGGCGTGTGACGAGATCCAATAGCCACCGGAGGCCGCATAGGTGCCCATCGAGACCACCACCGGCTTGCCCGCAGCCTTGGCGGCGCGCACAGCGGCCAAGATCTGCTCGGAGGCTGTGTCCGTGCCGCCGGGCGACGAGACGCGCATGACGATAGCCTTCACGTCCTTATCGTCGATGGCGTCATAGATGGCTTCGGACACATCGTCAGAAAAGATCGTCTGGTCATTGGCAAAGGCATTTTGACCACCGCCGCTGCCGTTGATGATCGGCCCCTCGGCGTGGATCACAGCAAAGGTCGGCTTAGCCTTTTCGGCGGCGCTGCTCGCGACGACGGGGCGCTGAGCGCCAGCGCGGTAATCGTCGAACTCTTCGAACTTGGCATCCTTACCCGCCGCCTTGAGGGCCATCTTCTGCGCCTCATGGAGGTGACCCAAACGGTCGATCATGCGGCGATCTAGCGCCTCCTTGGCCGAATAGGGACCGGCCTCGATCTGCTCACGCAAGGCCCCGGCATCGACCTTACGATCGGCAGCGGCGGTGCGCAGGGCGCTGGTATAGACTGACCCCATCCAGGACAGGTTCGACTGCTTATGGGCGGCCGTATAGTCGCTATAGAGGTAGGGATTGACCGCGTTCTTATACTCGTAGCGCTGCTCGTACTCGGCCTTGACGCCATATTTGTCGAAGGCGCGCTTGAAGAAGATGTCCTCGATGCTGAAGCCGGTCACCTGGAAGGGCGCGCCGGGCTGCATCCAGACCTCATCTGTGGCGGCGGCCAGCATATAGGTCGAGGTCACGATGCCGGAGGGATAGAGCCCTTGGCTATAGCTGTAGATCTTACGACCCGACTTGCGAAAGGCCTTGAAGGCGATGCGCAGCTCGTCGGCCGAGGCGGGGGCCATGCCGCCATCGGGCAGGCGCACAAACAGGGCCTTCACCTTACTGTCGCTCTGGGCGTGGCGCAGGGTCTGGGTGATCGACATGACGGATAGACCGCCGCCATTAAAGGCCGCCAGAGGGCTTTGGCTGTCCTGATCGGTTAGGGCTTGGCGCAGGTCAAGCGACAGGACCGCATGGCTTGGCGTTGCCGCAGGCTTTGAGGCCCCCGTCGCCATAATGATCAGCACGAACGGCAAGCCGACAAAGAACATCAACAGCCCGACAAAGACGCCGGCGACCGTAACCATAAACTGCTTCATCAAAGGCTCCCGCCAAAGGGCGTGCTGAAGAATGGGGTTCGAAGTTTTACCCTATCACAACCTAGTGACGATTGTGGCTTGGTCAAATGAACTGATGCACAGATTTGCGGCAGGGGTGGGGTGATCGGTTAGCCGATATCGTCATATCGGCGCTGCGTTGCTGGGTGTGAGATAAGGTTCCCCGGCATACTATCCGGTCTTAAATCGTAGTTTCTGAAATCGGCGTCCTGCTTGCGTCTTCAAATAGATTTCGAAATCTTGGGCAGCCATTTTGTCCCTGAATGCAAAATAGGCATGGAGTTTCCACGGCTGATATTTTGCAGTGTGGCCTGCATTTGCCTCAGCATTATGTTCTGAGAGACGACGTTTTAAATCTCCGGTGAAGCCTGTGTAGAACTTCCCCAGACGGCTTTCGCTTTCAAGGATGTAGACATACCACACCACGATATCTCCCTATCCCATTCCGTCACAAGCTCATCCGCGTTGCACGCGGGCTTGTGACGAGAACCTCGTCAATCCCAGCCGCGCCTCGCGCGGCGGATTGACGGGTGGTCGGAGTAGCAGGATTTGAACCTGCGACCCCCGCCTCCCGAAGACGGTGCTCTACCAGACTGAGCTATACTCCGACATTATGAGGCAAATTTTATAGATGAGGCCAAAAGGCCTCGCAAGCGGGCGGGCGCGTCTAGCCCCTATCCACCGCGAAATTTCTACAGCCGTCGCAAAGCCGCAAATTTCCGAAGATTGGGCGCACTAGGGGCGGCGCAGAGGTTGCAATGGGTGACGCCTTGGGCTAACAAACGCCCCTCGTGGGCACCTGCCGTCTGGCTTTTGACGGACATGGCCCCTGCGGCCCCTGCTGGGGAATGGTGTAATGGTAACACAGCGGTTTTTGGTACCGTCGTTCTAGGTTCGAGTCCTAGTTCCCCAGCCAACGGTCATTTTTCACCCTATTTTTGATTCCCTACTGGCCTGCTATTTAGCGGGTTGGGCTCTACTCGGGTCAAGCGGTTGCAAATCGGTGTGGAAATTTCCATTTAAAGGTCCTTGCACCTCTTAATTGGACCCTGCTCAATGATGCCAAGAGCCGGCCAGCGGCAGTCTAGTTTTGAGCGAAAATACTCTTCGTCATCTTATTAAAGGGGGCGGGGGGGGGGGCTTGAGATAAAAATGCTTAAAAATTAATCAGTGATGCAACAATTTCATGCATTTGTAATATGGTCATCGGCCTATACATCGTAAGGAAATTCTGAATCTGTAACATAAACCAATGTGTACTGTTATAAAATCGTAACATTTGAAATAATACTGATTATTGTTATGTGAAGCGTTTCTAAATTAAGTGACACGCGCTCAAAATGAGCACTAATTTTATTTTATAATAAGATATCTAATGCTATCGAATCTCCAGCGGCGGAAAATCGCTGTAGCCTTGATGCTATAGGTTGAATCTGGAGGGTGCCACTATGGCAATCGCTAACCTGAGCGCTGATCATTTCGAGCCAACCGCGTCTCGTGCTGAGGCCTCCCTATCGGCCAATGATGATGTTCGGTCTTTCCGCGAGTTGGCCCTGCTGCAGGCCTTTACCAATGGCCTGGTCAAGAACGTCCGTAACCTGGCTCGGGGTTGGGGCGAGGATGACCATACCGAAGCGGTGATCTTCTGCAGCTTCTTCTTGGCCGCCACCTCTGATACCACCCGCGATGTGCTGCAAAGCGGTGAAGGCGAGACCAGTCATTTCGCCGATGGGATGCTGTCGGTGGCCAGCCTGTCCGATATTAGCGGTATTCCGCGCCAGACCGTGCGCCGTAAGTGCAAGTCCTTAGAAGAGCGCGGCCTGTTGATCCGCGAAGATTCGCGGCTCTATCGCTGTCCGATCCCGCGCCAGACGATTAACTCCGTCTCTGCGCAAATCGAGGCCTTGATTCAACTCGGAAATAGACTTCACGCTCAGTAAAAACTTCTGTAATTAAAAATAGTTTTAGTTATTTTTTGTATTTAAGAAATATCACCAGATATAAAATTTTTGTTATTATCTAAAAGATGAACGGTTACTATGTTATCTTTTGGGGGGTTCACCTCGCAGATCGAGATGTCAGGCCGAGACAATGGCGAACATGGGCAATGTGGCGGATCCGGACAGTTTGGCTGCCCGATATCTGTCGACCTTTTTCCTTGGTGAATTTATTGGCTTGATCGCCTTTTCTACGGAAAACCTCAAGATCGATGGGACGGATCTGCAGATCTTGGCCTGCCTCGCCCATTTCAGCTCTTGGCAGGCGATCAATGAGGGGATCGATAACGGGACCATATCGACCGAGAATTTCGACCCCGAACAGATTGCCTACAAGCCCGTCAATGCCAAGAGCATCTATCTGACCCTGGGCATGTCGCGCGAAACGGTGCGCCGCCGCTTGGTCTATTTGACCGCGCTCGGGATATTCCAAAAGGTCGACGGGGGCTACATCTTCCCGGTCCAGCGCGGTGACGCCGATTTCTCCCGTAATATCCGCGTCCATATGCTCGGCATGGCCAAGCGCGTGCATCAACGCCTCAAACAGATTATGCCTGATGAGGCTTAAGGAGTTGTGCGATCCGAGACCGGTCGGGGCGTTCTCGTAACTGTTTGATTATGTTAATGGGTTTGAAATGTTACGGACGCCAATAATGATCTCAATTACTACCGATTTAAAAGTCCTAGATATTTAGCATTTTATAGCGCTAATGTAAGACTCTTAAGTTGAGCGTGCTATAAATTCTCATTTTCATACCTTTCTCAGTTTTGTCAATATTTTTGAGAGATCCAAAATAATGGCCGAAATAGCAATCGACATAGACGGAATTCCGGCCCGATACATGGCGAATCTGTTTGTCGGCGAGCTTGTCAATTTCACGGCCCTTTGTAGCGAAAAGCTCAATCTTGATGTCACCGATACCCTTATCCTCGGCTGTGTTGTGTTTTTCGGGTCAAACAAGGGGGTGAACGATGCCGTAGATCGAGGTGAATTGACGACAGATGTTTCCAGCGTTGATCAAATCCAGCATCACGCGGTAATTGCGAAATCCATTTATCTCAGGCTGGGCATGTCGCGCGAAACGGTCCGACGCCGCCTCGTCTATCTGGAATCGCGCGGGCTGATCAGAAAGCTCGAGGATGGCTATTTCTTCCCGCTTCAAACCGGTGAGGATGATGTGACCCGCGAGGTGCGTGCCCATAGCGTTGAGGCCGTTCAGCGTCTCTATGCCAAGCTATCGCCCTTTATGGCCCAATAGGCTTAATGCCCTAATATTCCACCGCGCAGCCATAGGCCCGCGTTTCAGGCGTGCGGATCGCGCGTCCAGCCTTGAGATCGTCCAGTGCCGCGCTGATATGGTCCTTGCCATCGGGCTTGGTCTGTTCGGGCACCTGATCAATGGCCCCCTGATAGACTACCCGCCCCTGACCATCGATCATGACCATGCTGGGCGTGGTGCGAATGCCATAGGGCCGCGCAAAGGCCCCGCCCGGATCAAACAGAAATTCTGTGACCACAGAGCCGGTAGCCTTGATCCGCGCCTTGGCCTGGGCCGGTGTCAAAAAGCCGGGCTTTCCGGGGGCGGAGGTGTTGACGGACAGCCACACCGCGCCTTGCCGTGCCGCACGGCGCTGAAGGGCCTGCATCAGGCCTCGGCGATATTTGTTGGCGGTATAGGGGCAGACCGAACTGGTCCATTCCAAGATCACGGTCTTGCCGCGATAGTCCGACAGGCGGTGGGAGCGCCCATCGGCACCGAGCAGGGCCCGGTCGGGAGCTAGCGCCCCAATCTCGACCCGGCCCAGTCCGGGGTCAGCGCTTGCGACGCTGCCCCACGGACAAAGAAGGATCAGCAGGGCCGCAAGGGCCCCGCCTTGACGCCGCACCCTAGCCCTTAGGCGCGGCTGGGGTAGCAGCGACAGGTGCCGCCGTGGTCTTGTCACCGGTTGCGGCTGGCGCAGCAGGCTTTGAGCGGCGGCTCTTATAGACCATGTCCATCACGGTATTGAGGGTTTCAGGGGTGATATAGCCCTTCTTCTCCATATCGATCTTGTCGAAATTGGCGGCGATCATGGCCCCCATCCGACCCGTCGCTTCGGACTTTTGTAGCTTGCCATCCATGTTGCTGTCCAAGATCCCGAACATCCGGGTCTTACCGAGCAAGGCGTCGAAGTCGTTCGGCGTGTCAGAGGTCTCACCCACCCAGCGATAACGCAGAGCGGTATAGAGCATCTCGTCAAAGGACTGGTCGCCCCATGGCACCGTGCGGTTTGGATCCGGATTGGCCGGGTTCCGCTTGGAATTGTCATAGGTATAGATGGCGATAAGCTTTGATCCGGC
>CANKPO010000010.1 GCA_947484535.1 Caulobacteraceae bacterium | reverse complement strand
GGAAGCCGAGTTTGAGATGCTCGGCGACTGGGAAGAGCGCTATCGCCACGTCATCGATCTGGGCCGCGACCTTGCCCCCCTCAGCGACACCGAGCGCAGCGACCAGAACAAGGTCCGGGGCTGTGCAAGTCAGGTCTGGTTGGTCACAGAAACCACGGACGGAACCCACTTGACCTTTCGGGGGGATTCCGACGCCCACATTGTGCGGGGATTGGTGGCTCTGGTCCTCAGGCTCTATTCCGGACGAACCGCTCAAGACATCCTCGCCTTCGACGCTCAGACGGCCTTTGACCGTTTGGGCCTTAGCGGCGCCCTATCGAGCCAGCGCTCTAACGGCCTAAGGTCCATGGTCGAGCGGATCCGGCGCGATGCCTCGGCGGTGCGCCCCTAATCAGTTCACCCGAACCTGAGGGACATATTTGAGGCAGGCCTCCATGACGCTGAGATGGGCGTCAAAGTCCGCATCATCGCGCAGGTCTTCGACCAGATGGCAGGCATAGCCCGCCGTTGTGCGGTCCCGATCAAAGGCTGCGCCCACTCGGGTCAGGGGCCACTCAAAGCTGACATGGCTCAGATACATGGCAATTTGCCGGGCCCGCGCCGCCTCGGCACGGTTTCGGGTCCGCGACCGGATGTCGCCGGGACTGACGCCCGTCGCCATAGCCACCAGGCTGGTGACAAAGGCCGCTTGCAAACGATCGCGGCGACTGTCTGGCCGCCGATTGGGGCTTTCAGGTTCAAAAGTCTTCAGGGCAGGGCGCAAACGGCTCATGGGCTATCCTCGCAATTCAATGACGAGAAACAGCTTAGCCAAACCCTCAATGGGCGAGGATAACTTTCCTAAAATTCTAGGTTGTTAGGATTATTTTCCTAACTAGGCGGCGCGTATGCCGCTGAAGCCCTGGTCGCTAATAGCGCCGACAAGGGCGTCATAGCCAAGGATCATATCCACATCTTCGCCATTGCTGGCCAAAGGAAGGCGGATCCAGAGCATGGAAAGGTGCGGCGTGCCTCTCCAAGCCAAGTTGTGCAGACCAACCACTGGAAGACGGTCATCAACCACCCGGTCCAATTCCTCGCGCCAATAGTCGGCCACGGGTGGGGAAAAGGCCTCGCCGATGGTCCGACCGGTAATTTCGCGGCCATAGATATTGAACAGACCCGTGCCCGCCAAACGCAGGCGATAGTCGCCAGAATTGGGGTGGACATCGATCAGGCTGATGGTCGGTAAAAATCGCTTGAGATCTTCCGGACGGATGGTCGCACGGGATGGCAACTTCTGTCCGCCCTTCATGGACGCCCAGTAGGCATAGAGATCCTGTTGTGCGCGCGCCGCCGCAGCGGTAGCTCCCGTTTGCATCGTCATCTCCGGATTCCCCAACAACCTATTGGAATCACGACGATTCAGTATCCCTTAACCACCGAATCGGTGGCAAGCGAAAAAACGCGAACCTGCAGATATAAATTTTCCAAGAGTCAATAGAAAGCAAAAGGCCCGTCGCTCTTGATGAGTAACGGGCCTCGCTGAATCATAGGACTCAACAGTGTGAGTCAAAAGGCGAAGACGAGAGTCTAGCGGCCCTTACGAGCAGCCTGACGACCACCCTGTCCAAGGCCCATTTGCTTAGCGAGTTCAGAACGCGCCTTGGCATAGTTCGGAGCAACCATGGGATAGTCTTTAGGAAGACCCCATTTGGCGCGGTATTCTTCAGGGCTGATATTGTACTTGGTCCGCAGATGGCGCTTCAGCGACTTAAATTTGCGGCCATCTTCCAAGCAAATCAAATAGTCAGGCGTAATGGAACGCTTCAAAGAGACCGCAGGCTCCTTGACGCTGACTTCAACCGGATCGGGTGCGCTGTTAACGCCAGACAGGGCGCGGTGAATATTCTGGATCAGCGACGGCAGGTCCGCAGCGGCGACCGAATTGTTACCCACATAGGCCGAAACGATGTCGGCGGTCATCTCGATGATTTCGGATTTATCGTCCATGATTATGTTCACCTGACAAAGAGTTAGGTCCAGGGAAAGACTGGGCCTCCAAAAAACTATAGTGGCTAAATAACGACAATCGAAACCGAAAACAATGGAATAAATAGAGTCTAAGTCTCGATTTCGTTGCTATCACCCTAAAAGGAATGATGGTTGGAACATAGGCATGGCTATGAGAACTATCAATGGCTGCTCATGATATTGGGGGCAGATCCGCACCGAAGACGTCAATTCGTCCAACATTTGACGCGATTAATGTCATTATAGCATTATCATATTTTCAAAAAGGCCACCGCTCGGCCTGAAGACCCAAAGATTCTGCAACGAGACCTCGAGCCAGCGGTGCCTAGCCTTCGCGCTTGCGAAAGACTAGGCGAGAACCGTTGTCAATAATCAGGCGAATGGACGCTCTGACCACCAAGGGAAGAAGCCCGGCATGTCAGTAGAGACCCTGTTTGGATAGGATGGCTGACGCTTCTCAAGGAAGGAGCTAACGCCTTCTTTGGAGTCGGCGGCCTTGCCCCGCTCTTGGATGGCGCGGCTATCGATCTTGTGGGCCTCCATCGGATGGTCAGCGCCCAACATCCGCCACATCATCTGACGGGTCAGGGAGACGGACACGGGGGCTGTATTATCGATAATGTCGCGCGCAATGGCGCGGGCGGCAGGCAGCAGGTCTTCGGCAGCATGAACCGAGCGGACCAGGCCCCGATCGCAGGCCTCTTGACCCGTGAAGATCCGGCCCGAATAGCACCATTCCAGCGCCGTCGAGATGCCAACCAGACGCGGCAGGAACCAGGACGAACAGGCTTCGGGCACAATGCCTCGGCGCGCAAAGACGAAGCCATATTTGGCATCCGGCGTGGCCAGACGAATATCCATTGGCAATTGCATGGTCGCGCCAATGCCGACAGCCGCACCATTGATCGCACCAATGACGGGTTTCAAGCTTTCGAAAATGCGCAAGGTCACGCGACCACCGCCATCGCGATAGACGCCATTGACCAAACCCTCTTCCCGACCCGAGCTCGGAGCCTTGCCATAGTCAAAGGTCGCAGCGCCTGCGGACAGATCCGCACCGGCACAGAAGGCGCGGCCCGATCCGGTGATGATCACCGCCTTCACATCATCACTGGCGTCGGTGTGATCCAAGGCCGCGATGATGTCCAACATCATGCCGTTGGTGAAGGCGTTCATCTTGTCCGGGCGGTTCAGCGTGATGGTGGCAATACCATCGGCAATGTCCAAAAGGATCGTTTCAAAGGTCGGTGCGGTGGCCATGGTCATGTCTCCCATCATGTGATTTTAAGGCCATCGGAAGGGCTTGACGTTAGGAGAGTCAAGTCCGGCGCTCTAATCGGCAGAGGATCCGCACAGTTGCCGCAACGGCAGGGCTTCACGCGGGCGTCAAGGCAGCGCAATATCAGATCAGACAACGACAAAAATCAGGACAGGGCCGGGAATGTCAGGAACCAACATGTTTGACTATATCATTGTGGGCGCTGGATCAGCGGGCTGCGTTCTGGCCAACCGGCTTTCGGCTGATGGTAAGTCCAAGGTTCTGTTGCTCGAGGCGGGCGGCGATGATCGCCCGACCCGCAACCCTTCGCAATTCATGTCCAACCTGATGATCCACATCCCGGTTGGCTATTCCCAGACCCTGAAGGACCCCAAGGTCAATTGGCTCTACACCACCGAGCCTGATCCCGGCACGGGCGGACGCCAGCATGTCTGGCCACGCGGCAAGGTTCTGGGCGGTTCATCCTCGATCAATGGCCTGCTCTATATTCGCGGCCAACATGCCGACTATGATGGCTGGCGCCAACTGGGCTGTGAGGGCTGGGGCTGGGATGATGTGGTCCCCTATTTCCGCCGCGCCGAAAACCAAGAGCGCGGCTCCGATGAGTTCCACGCCACGGGCGGCCCGCTCAATGTGTCCGACGTTACTGAGCGCCACACGGTCTCGGACGCTGTGGTCGAGGCCTGCGTCGAAAGCGGCATGCCGCGCCTGCGCGACGTCAATGGCGAGAGCCAAGAGGGCGTCAGCTACTACCAACTGACCGTCAAGAACGGCCAACGCCACTCTGCCGCCGTCGCCTATCTGCACCCGGTGATGAACCGGCCCAACCTGACGGTCGCAACCAACGCCTTGGCCTCCAAGGTCCTGATTGAGGATGGCCGCGCGGTCGGGGTCGACTATGTCCAGAACGGCGTCAAGCGCACTGCCAAGGCCAGCGGTGAAGTGATCCTCAGCGGCGGCGCCGTCAATTCGCCGCAACTGCTGCAACTGTCTGGCGTCGGTCCCGCCGCCCTGCTCAAAAAGCATGGCATCGAGGTCAAGAAGGACCTGCCGGGCGTCGGCGAGAACCTGCAAGACCACTATGTCATGTCGATCCGTTACCGCCTCAAGGCTGGGGTCGTGTCGGTCAATGAACTGTCCAAGGGCCTGCGTCTGGTCGGCGAGGCCTTCAAGTTTGTGTTCCAGCGCAAGGGCCTTCTGACCCTGTCGGCCGCCCACATCGCCGCCTTCTGCAAATCGCGCCCAGACCTGTCTGGCCCGGATATCCAGTTTCACATCCTGCCCGCCACCATGGATCAGGAAAAGCTGGTCAATGAGCAGAAGATGGAATTGGAAGACCAGCCCGGCCTGACCATCGCCCCTTGCCAACTGCGCCCTGAAAGCCGTGGCCATGTGCGGATCACCAGCGCCGACCCATCGGTCTATCCCGCCATCTTTGCCAACTATCTGTCCGATCCTCTGGACCAAGAGGTGGCGGTGGCCGGTCTGAAATGGGCGCGCACCATCGCCAGCCAACCCGCACTCGCCCCCTTCATTGAGGATGAGATGGAAGGCAGCAAGGTCTGCGTTACCGATGAACAGCTGCTCGAATATGCCCGCGCGGCCGGCTCGACCATCTATCATCCCGTCGGCACCTGCCAGATGGGTCATGGCCCTCAGGCCGTGGTCGATCCGCAGCTGCGCGTCCATGGGATTGCTGGCCTTCGGGTCGTCGATGCCTCGGTCATGCCAAGGCTCGTCTCGGGCAATACCAATGCCCCGACCATCATGATCGCCGAAAAGGCTGCGGACATGATCTTGGGCAAGGTGCCCGCCAGCGTCGCGGCTGAATAGGCCTCATCCTTTCATAACCATCACCTCAAGGGTCCCGCCCATGCATCCCTATATTCACGCCCAAAAGAACCCCGACAAACCCGCCTACATCATGGCGGGCAGCGGTGAGACCGTGACCTACGGCCAGCTCGACGACCGCTCCAATCAGGGCGCGCAACTGTTTCGCTCCATCGGCCTGAATGCGGGCGATGTGGTGGCCATTATGCTGGAAAACCACCCGCGCTATTTCGAGATCACTTGGGCCGCCCAGCGTTCGGGCCTCTATTATGCCTGTATCTCGTCCAAGCTGTCGGCGGGCGAGGTTGAGTATATCCTCAAGGATTGCGGCGCGAAGGCCTTCATCACCTCGGCCAGCGTCGGCTCGCTCGTCGATGAGATTCCAGCGCTCGTGTCCGGCATCGACCTCTATATGGTTGGTGAGCCCAAGGCCCCCTATGCCAGCTTTGAAGCTGCGCGCGATGCCATGCCCGCCACCCCCATTGCCGACGAGCAACAGGGCTCGGACATGCTCTATTCGTCGGGCACCACCGGTCGGCCCAAGGGCGTCAAGCCCAAGATCGAGCCCGGCGCGCCCATCGACACCGCCTTGGGTCTGGTGGCCATTGCCACGGGCCTGTTCGGTATTGTCGAAGACAGTCTCTACCTTTCCCCGGCGCCGCTCTATCACGCCGCCCCCCTGCGCTGGTGTATGGGCGTTCACCGCATCGGCGGCACGGTGGTGGTGATGGAGAAGTTCGACGCTGAGAATGCGCTGTCGCTGATCGAGAAATACAAGATCACCTGCTCGCAATGGGTCCCCACCCACTTTGTGCGCATGCTCAAGCTGCCGCCAGAAGTGCGCAGCCGCTATGATGTCTCATCGCTCAAATGCGCCATCCACGCCGCGGCCCCCTGCCCGATCCCGGTCAAGGAACAGATGATCGCCTGGTGGGGTCCGGTGCTGATGGAATATTATGCGGGCACCGAAGGTAACGGCTTCACCTTCATCACCTCGCAGGAATGGCTCAATAAGAAGGGCTCGGTCGGGCGCGCGGTCACCGGCATTCTCAAGATCTGCGATGAGGAGGGCGATGTTGTCCCCGCCCGCGCCGAAGGCACAGTCTTCTTCGAAGGCGGCGGTGAGTTCGAATATCACAACAGCCCTGAAAAGACCGCCGACTCCAAGAACAAGCACGGCTGGACCACGCTCGGCGACGTCGGCTATGCAGATGAGGAGGGCTATCTGTTCCTCACCGACCGCAAGGCCTTCATGATCATTTCCGGCGGGGTCAATATCTATCCGCAAGAGCTGGAAAACCTGCTGGTCACCCACCCCAAGGTCGCCGATGTGGCTGTGGTCGGTGCGCCGCATGAAGAGATGGGCGAACAGGTCGTCGCGGTGATCCAGCCGATGGACTGGGCCGATGCCAATGACGACTTCGCCGCCGAGATCATGGCCTATGCCAAGGCCAATCTCAGCCATGTTAAGGCCCCGCGCCGGGTCGATTTCATGGCCGAGCTGCCCCGTCACCAGACCGGCAAGCTCTATAAGCGTCTGATCCGTGACGCCTATTGGGGCAAGACCGACTCCAAGATCGTCTGATCCACAACCCCCAGATAGGGAGGCCTTGATCAGGCCCTCCCGATCTGTGAAACATCTTGTTAGAAATTTGAACCTCAAGGAGACACGCCATGCGTGAAGTTGCTTATGCTGACCTGCCCGGCCTCATCGGTGAAGAGATGGGCGTTTCGGATTGGGTCGTGGTTGATCAAAACCGCGTCAACCTGTTCGCCGATGCCACAGGTGACCATCAGTGGATCCACATTGATGTCGAGCGCGCCAACCGTGAAATGGGCGGCCCCATTGCTCATGGCTATCTGACCCTGTCGCTGATCCCCTTCTTGGGCGCTGGCATCATGCGCGTCACCGGCGTGACCCGTGGCATCAACTATGGCTCGGACAAGGTGCGCTTCACCAATATGGTCCGCGTCGGAAAGCGCGTGCGCATGCGTCAAAAGCTTCTGAATGTTCAGCCCAAGGCTGGCGGTTTGCAGATGACCAGCGAATGCACCATCGAGATCGAAGGCGAAGACCGTCCAGCCTGCGTGGCCGAAACCATCTCGGTCCTGTACGGCGCCTAAGACCCCCTACCCCGGCTTCGCCGGTACTTCCCCCAGAGGGGGAAGATCAAGTAACGGTAAATCTTCCCCCTCTGGGGGAAGTGGCCCGAAGGGCCTTAGGGGGCCTTGTTTCTTCCTTCCGTCTTCCCCGCGAAGGCGGGGATCCAGACCCTAAGACACAGATCGAAAGCGGCCCTCTAATATCATGCAGAGCGAGAGAGGGGAGTGGATGAACGCCCCCCTCTCCCAACCCTCTCCCCCTCAAGGGGGGAAAGGGCTTATCCTTCCCCTTTCACGCAAAGGACCCCGTCATGAACCGGCGTGATCTTATGGTCAAAGCGAGTGCCTTGGCCCTTACACTGACCCCTCTGATTCCAGCGGTTGCGGCCGCCAAGTCCAAGGCATCCCCCATGACGGCGACCCGGCCAACCCCTCCCATCGCACGCAAGATTCCTCATCGGACCGAACAGCTTGGCCGGGTTCGGGTCGATGACTATGCCTGGATGAAAGACGACAATTGGCAGAAGGTCCTGCGCGATCCCAGCCTGATCAAGGCTGACGTCAAGGCGCACCTGACCGAGGAAAACGCCTATACCAAGGCCATGCTCGCCCCGACCGAGGCGCTGCAAGCCCAGATGTTCGAGGAGATGAAGGGCCGCGTCAAAGAAGATGACAGCTCCGTCCCCGCCTCTGACGGCCCGTGGGACTATTATTCCCGTTACGAAAAGGGCGCTGAACAGCCGATCTTTGCGCGCCGTCCGCGCGGCTCTGACACGGGCGAGCAGGTCATGCTCGATGCGGATGCGGCGGGTAAGGGCAAGGCCTATTACAAGATCGGCGATTGCGACCACAGCCCCGACCACAGCCTCTGCGCCTATTCGGTCGATGAGCAGGGCTCGGAGGTCTACCGCATCTACGTCAAGGACCTAGCCACCGGATCGGTGCTAGCGGACCCGGTGCAAAGCGCCAATGGCGATTTTACCTTTTCGCCAGACTCCCAGCACCTGTTCTGGACCTTCCGGGACGAAAATGGTCGCCCCTCTAAGATCTTCCGCCGCCCCGCGCGCGGCGGCGCCAAGGACGATGTGCTAGTCTATGAAGAGCCAGATGAAGGCTTTTTCGCCAGTTGCGGCGTCTCTTCCTCGCGTAAATATATCCAGATCAATACGGGTAATCACGAGACCTCCGAGGTCCTGCTGATCCCCGCTGCCACACCTTTGGCCAAGCCCGTCTCCTTGCAGCCGCGCATTGCGGGCATCCAGTACGACGCCGAGCACTGGAACGACCGGTTCCTGATCCGCACCAACGCCGACGGCGCCGTGGACTTCAAGATCGTCGAGGCTCCGGAAAGTGCGCCCGGCAAGGCCAATTGGAAAGACTGGCGCGGCCACACGCCAGGTCAGTTCGTGGTTGGCATCGGCGCTTACCGAGGCTGGTTCGTGCGCTTGGTGCGTGAAAATGCCAATAACCGCCTGATCATCACCGAGGCGGGCACCAACGCTGAGCACACGATCGCCTTTGACGAGGAGGCCTTCGCGCTCAGCCTCTCGGGCGGCTATGAGTACGACACCGACGCTGTGCGGCTTGTCTATGAGTCCCCGACCACGCCTAAACAGTGGTTTGACTATGACATGGCCAAACGCAGCCGCACGCTGCGCAAGACCCAAGAGATCCCGTCAGGCCACAATCCCGCCGACTATGTCACCCGCCGCCTCTATGCCACGGCCCCTGATGGGGTTCAGGTGCCAGTGACGGTGCTAATGCGCAAGTCGACGCCGCTCGACGGTTCTGCGCCCCTGCTGCTCTATGGCTATGGGTCCTATGGCATTTCGATGGAGCCGAACTTCTCGATCCGCAACCTGTCGCTGGTCGATCGCGGCTGGATCTGGGCCACAGCCCATATTCGCGGCGGTTCGGAAAAGGGCTGGGGCTGGTTCCTTGATGGTCGTGCGGCCAAGAAGAAGAACACCTTCACCGACTTCATCGCCTGCGCCGAGCATCTGACCGGTCAGGGCTATGGCAAAAAGGGCCGTATCGTCGCCTATGGCGGCTCGGCGGGCGGCATGCTGATGGGGGCCATCGCCAATATGCGCCCCGATCTCTGGGCCGGTATCATTGCAGCAGTGCCGTTCGTGGATGTGCTCAACACAATGAGCGACACCTCCTTGCCCCTGACCCCGCCCGAATGGCCCGAATGGGGCAATCCGCTCGAAGATCAGGCGGCCTATGACTATATTGCCAGCTACAGCCCCTATGACAATGTGTCGGCCAAGCCCTATCCGGCGATCTTGGCCACCGGCGGCCTGTCTGATCCGCGCGTGACCTATTGGGAGCCGGAAAAATGGGTCGCCAAGCTGCGGCCTGCGACCACCAGCGGCAATCCGGTGCTCTTGCGGATTAATATGGAGGCCGGTCACGGCGGCGCCTCTGGCCGCTTCGACTTCCTCAAGGAGATCGCGCTGGACTATGCCTTTGCGGTCTGGGCGATCGATAGGGGTTGGAGCAAGACCTGACCCCCTACCCCGGCTTCGCCGGTACTTCCCCCAGAGGGGGAAGATTTAAGAGCCCAAGATCTTCCCCCTATGGGGGAAGTGGCGCGCAGCGCCGAAGGGGGCCTTGTTTTTTTATCTTCCGCGCTCCCCGCGAAGGCGGGGATCCAGACCCTTTCACGCAGGCGGTAAGCGGCCCTGTAACATCATGCAGAGCGTGAGAGGGACGTGGATGAACACCCCCCTCTCCCCTTCAAGGGGGGAAAGGGCTTTCATTAACCTGCGTCATTGCGAGCGCAGCGAAGCAACCCAGTAGATTACCCCTGACCTGAGCGGATGTTCCCCTAGGTTGCTTCGGCGCGATGCGCCTCGCAATGACGCGGATGCAGCACCCTACCTCAACAGCCCCAAGGCTGCCCGGGCCACCCCATCCAACCCCTCGCCACCGGCCTCCAGATGGACCAAGATTTCGCGTCTCATGCGCGGGTCCCAGAACAGTTTCAGGTGGTTGGCGGTGGCGGTAATGGCTGTGGCTTCGCCTTCAACGGCAAAGGCGCGGGCGATCTGGTTGGCCATATGGACCAGCTTGTCAGCTTGCATAGACGTCGGCTCCCGCCGTTATATGATCAAATCCGGTAAAGACTTCGAGGCCGTCAGTTCGGACCACCCCGACAAGGCACAGGCCCGCCGCCTCGGCGGTGCGCAGGGCCAGAGCGGTGGGTGCGGACACCGCTGCCAGAACGCCAGCCCCCATGGCGGCGGCCTTTTGTACCAGCTCCACCGATAGGCGGCTGGTCATCAAGATCACACCGTCCTTGGCTGTCAGCCCTTGGCGCGCCATGGCCCCGGCCAGCTTGTCCAAGGCATTGTGGCGACCGACATCTTCGCGCACCAGAACCACGCCTTGGCCTGGCCGATAGAACCCCGCCGCATGGACCGCGCGGGTCTGCTGGTTCAGGCTTTGCAGGTCGGCCATCTGGGCCATGGCCGCAATGATCTCAGGGGCGGAAACCACCACCGCACTGTCAATCTTAGCGAGCTTGGGCAGGGCGTCTTCGAGGCTCTCGACCCCGCAAAGGCCACAGCCCGTTGGCCCTGCCCGGTGGCGCCTGCGCGCACTCAGCCGCGCCGAAAGGCCCGCCGATAGCCAAAGCCTCATCTCAATGCCCAACTCAGCATCAAACTGTTCCATCCGCTCGATCTGGGTAAGATCGGTGATGATCCCCTCATTGAGCGAAAAACCGATGGCAAAGTCTTCCAGATCGGCAGGGCTGGCCATCATCACGGCCTCGGACCCGCCGTCATAGACAAGGGCCACCGCCGTCTCTTCGGGCACAGCGCGCATCCCCTCGCCGGGCTGGCCACCACCGATGGCCAGACGCCGGACCGCAAGGGCAGAGGCGCGCCCTATCACTCGGCCGCCGGGGCGATACGGCGGCTTTGCAGGGCCTGGGCCTCATAGGCCTCCTGCCAGTCGGTTGGGCCGTTCGAGGTCGAGATCTGCACCGCCGTCACCTTATATTCCGGGCAGTTGGTGGCCCAGTCCGAGAAGTCGGTAGTAATGACATTGGCCTGGGTCGAGGGGTGGTGGAAGGTCGTATAGACCACCCCCGGCGCCACGCGGTCGGTGATCTGGCAGCGCAGGCTGGTCTCACCCGAACGGCTGGCCAACTTGATCCAGTCGCCGTCCTTCAGACCCCTTGTTTCAGCATCAAAGGGATGGATCTCGAGCAGGTCTTCTTGGTGCCAAGCCACATTGGCCGTGCGACGCGTCTGGGCCCCGACATTGTACTGTGACAGCACCCGTCCCGTGGTCAGCAGGAGTGGGAAGCGCGAGCCGGTCCGCTCTTCGGTGGCAATATAGTCGGTCAGCACAAACAGGCCCTTGCCCCGGGCAAAGCTGTCCAGATGCATGACCGGCGTGCCTTCGGGGGCGGCTTCGTTGCAGGGCCATTGCACCGAACCCAGCCGATCAAGCGTCTCATAGGACACACCGGCAAAGGACGGGGTGGTGGCGGCGATCTCGTCCATGATCTGGCTGGGGTGGCTATAGGCCATCGGATAGCCCAGCGCATTGGACAGAAGCTGCGTGATCTCCCAGTCGCCATAGCCGTTTTTGGGGGCCATGACCTTGCGCACTCGCTGAATTCGGCGCTCGGCATTGGTGAAGGTGCCGTCCTTCTCGAGGAAGGTCGAGCCGGGCAAGAAGACGTGGGCGTAGTTGGCCGTCTCGTTGAGGAACAGGTCCTGCACGACCACGCAGTCCATGGCCGCGAGGCCTGCGGCGACATGATGGGTGTCGGGGTCGGACTGGAGAATGTCTTCGCCCTGAACATAGAGGGCGCGGAAGCTGCCATCCTGCGCGGCATCGAGCATGTTGGGGATGCGCAGACCCGGCTCGCGCTCCAGCTTAACGCCCCACAGGTCCTCGAACAGCTCACGTGTGGCATCATCCGAGACATGGCGATAGCCGACAAACTCATGCGGGAACGAGCCCATGTCGCAGGCGCCCTGCACATTGTTCTGGCCGCGCAGAGGGTTCACCCCGACGCCTTCGCGCCCCAGATTGCCCGTAACCATGGCCAGATTGGCGATGGCCATGACCGTGGTCGTGCCTTGGCTGTGCTCGGTGACGCCCAGCCCGTAATAGATCGCGCCATTACCGCCGGTGGCATAGAGCCGGGCTGCAGCGCGCAACTCCGCCGACGGAACGCCGGTCAAGGTTTCGGTTTCTTCGGGACTATAGCGCGGATCAGCCACAAAGGTGGCCCATGCGGCATAGGCGCTGAGGTCGCAGCGCTCGCGGATGAAAGCCTCATCGGCTAAGCCTTCGGTGACAATGACATGGGCCATGGCGGTTAAGACCGCGACATTGGTACCCGGCGTCAGGGGCAGATGGTGCGCGGCCTCGATATGGGGCGAGCGGACAATGTCGGTGCGGCGCGGATCGATCACGATCAGCTTGGCCCCTTGGCGCAGACGCTTTTTCATGCGCGAGGCAAAGACCGGATGGCCGTCGGTCGGATTGGCCCCGATCAACAGCATGACGTCGGTGTGCTCGACCGAGTCAAAATCCTGCGTGCCTGCCGAGGTGCCGAAGGTGGTCTTCAGGCCATAGCCGGTGGGCGAGTGACAGACCCGCGCACAGGTATCGACATTGTTATTGCCAAAGCCCGCCCGAACCAGCTTTTGCACCAAGAAGGTCTCTTCATTGGTACAGCGCGAAGAGGTGATGGCCCCGACCGCGTCCTTGCCATAGTCGCGCTGGATGCGCTTGAACTGCCCCGCCGTATAGGCGATGGCCTCGTCCCAACTGACCTCGCGCCAAGGGTCGGTGATCTTGTCGCGGATCATCGGATTGAGGATGCGCTCTCGGTGGCTGGCATAGCCAAAGGCAAAACGACCCTTGACGCAGGAGTGCCCGCGATTGGCCTTGCCGTCCTTATAGGGGACCATACGCACGACATCTTCGCCGCGCATCTCGGCCTTAAAGCTACAGCCAACGCCGCAATAGGCGCAGGTGGTGATCAGCGAATGTTCCGGCTGGCCGATCTCGATCACGGTCTTTTCGGTCAAGGTTGCCGTTGGGCAGGCCTGAACACAGGCGCCGCAGGACACGCATTCGGACTCAAAGAACGGCTCGTCCATCCCGGCGGCGACCTTAGAGCCAAAGCCCCGGCCTTGGATGGTCAGGGCAAAGGTGCCCTGCACCTCGTCGCAGGCCCGCACACAGCGCGAACAGGCAATACATTTGGACGGATCAAAGGTGAAATAGGGGTTGGACTCGTCGGCCTCGGCGCAGAGGTGATTGTCGCCCTCATAGCCATAGCGCACTTCGCGCAGACCGACCTCGCCCGCCGTGTCCTGCAACTCGCAATCGCCATTGGCTGCGCAGGTCAGACAGTCAAGCGGATGGTCGGAAATATAGAGCTCCATCACCCCCTTGCGCAGGGTGCGCAAGAGCGGGGTCTGGGTCTTGACCGACATGCCCGGTGCCACCGGCGTGGTACAGGAGGCGGGCGTGCCATTACGGCCCTCGATCTCGACCAGACACATGCGGCAAGAGCCAAAGGCCTCGAGGCTGTCTGTGGCGCAGAGCTTGGGGACCTTGACCCCCAGCTCCATCGCCGCGCGCATGACCGAGGTTCCGGCAGGCACCGTGACCTCGAACCCGTCAATGGTCAGGCGAACCTCGGCCTCGGCCTTGGAGGCGGGCGTGCCGTAATCGGTTTCCTT